>JABMRV010000108.1 GCA_013202285.1 bacterium
CGCCCCCGTCTGCCAGAAATAACAACAACTTGGCTGGAAGACGAGGGTGTCTTCCAGCGGACGGATGACATTATCGGTCAGTCTGTTCCACCAGAATGACGGTCATTAGAGTGAATAATTCAAAGAACTCGAGACGTTTGACACCACTTGAATAATCCACACCCATTATATAACTACTTCACCCGCCACCCAAGTGATCTGGGCGGTCGGTAGATTGATTCATGACTGCCGTTCACAGCGGTGGCAACCGTTTCGACTTTCCTCTCGACCTTCTCTTCACGCCCGGATTTATCAACTGCCCAGATTTTCCTGTCGGCTGATCCGGAAACTCTGTATGAGTCCTCTGCCCATTTCAGTATTTGAGGATCAAGTCCTTCCGAGGATATAATCTCGGTAAAATCCCGCCTTCCCTGTACGATCTCGTTTATATAGGTATTTATCTGAGACTCATCATAATACTTTTTGGGATCGTACTCACTGAGGTCAAAACCATCAACGCGAGCGATCTCTTTAGTGCCCAATCTCCCTTTCTCATAGACATTCGTACCTCGCAGATCGCCTCGCTGTATGGCAGCCATTAAAGGAATGGGAACTCTTTTCACCTTGTGGATCATCTTCTTTTTACCGTCTTCCTTCTCAATGATTTCACCCATCCCACCTGTGTTGTACTGAAAAAAACGTACCTTTCCGGAATAGCGTTCATTAAGGTTCATGATTATTTCGCAGAAACGGTTGACCTTGTGAGCGCGTGAACCGACGATAAACGGATCGGTGCCGACAGTCCTGACCGATTCACCGGCTTTAGCTGGTTGGGAAGCAAAGCTGTGAGAGGATTCCCCCCAGAGGTATGCCAGTACCGCCTGCTCAAGTGTAAGTTCCTGTGCGAACGACATAATAGTGTTTCGACGGGTGATGAAGGCAAAGATTAATCCGTCGAATTCGTCCAGAGTAGGCAGGTTCAGCCCATCATAATCGATCCGCACCATCTTGCGACCACGCTTGACCCGCAGCTTATCCTTGCGAATTACCGCTCTGCCGTTGGCGCAGAGACTCTCGTCGAGGAAGTCCGGGTTGCCATCAGAATCGATCATCACGTTCTCATACAGCGCCGTCTTATCGGTCAATGACCAGTACATCGCCTCCTGAAGTTCAGGATCGACGTCGGTCTTTACGAAGAAGTTCTGCTCTGAACCAAAGGCGGAACCGTCGGGACGGAGAAAGACTATATCATCCTGGATAACCTCAGTTCCCTCACCGGCTGCCTCGTCAAGTCCGAGTTGGTGACATGACCAGGTTGTTTTTCCCGTTGCAGATAAGCCGAACAGAAGGACGCCGTATTTTTTGAGTTTCCCGTCGACCGCATCTTTAACAGTCACCATTTTTGAACCGGCATGCAGACCGAGCAACCCATGTTTGTCGGAATACCACATCGCCTGCCTGAGGAATCCTTTCTTGTCCTCACCCATATAATCGGTGCCCAGCGCGATGTTGATATGATGTTCCGGTAGCACGAGCACCTGCTGGCGCAGTTGATGCTCATCGGGAATATGGATCATTATGAATTCTGGACCGGGTTTGCCCTTAACAGGCTCTCCGAGGGTGTTACTCCACATATATGCCAGCCGGTTGTTCTTGTGATCGGCGACGGACATATAAAGGTTACATATTGGGTTGTATTCATCATTATCACCCATCATGCGCCTGATATGCACCATCGGAAGGGTACGGCACAGTTGCAGCACCTTATGCAACTCATCCGGTGCGCTGGCAATGATGTTCTTATGCAGTTGAGTGGGATCAGGGAGACGCACGGTCTCAGAGCCGAGATATACTGTCTTGGGTCCTATGCGGCTCGATACAGATGAACGCCAGCCGGTTGAACCGAATCTGGTGCAAGTGCCGGTTTTGAGAGAAGGTTTGCGGAGTTCACTTATCTTGACATGCTTGATATTCGGTCCGGACAGCGCGTGTGTCAGGTTCTGAGCGAACTGCCGGTAAGCCGACTCATCATATATATTGCTCATATCTGTCTTGAAACTTCGGTTTGATGATGATTACTTTGTTCAAAAATATACAAACATTCCTCTACACTCGCAAGCGAAGGACGGGGCTTCGTCAAGTTTAAGAAACCGATTTTGGAGGTTGTGAAATTATTTGCATTCTCAATATAAGGGTGATATATTATTTATCTCTGCAATTTATTTAGCTAAATACAGATTTAACGCACTTTCCGCAAAATAAAAGGGACTGAAATGGACACGACGACACTGCTGATTATTATCGGTGTAATAGTTGTTATTATCGGCTTCATTATCTTTGCCTTAGCCAAGCAATACCGCAAGGTGGGACCCAACGAGGTCTTAATCATCTCCGGTGGACGGAAACGAACCATTGAAGAAGATGGCGAACGGAAGAAAGTTGGCTATCGGATTCTCATCGGCGGCGGCGGCTTCGTCATGCCTTTTACGGAGACCGCACAGTTTCTACCACTTGAAACCTACACCATCACAATAAAGACGCCTGAGGTACTGACCAAACAGGGAGTGCATATAATCGCTGAAGCCTCCGCACAGGTCAAGGTTACCTCCAATGAGAAATCGATCCGCCGAGCTGCCGAACAGTTTCTCGGTCGCGGGTCTGCAGCCATCAAGGAGGTCAGCGAACATATCCTCGAGGGTTATGTGCGTTCAGCTATCGGCGCCATGACGGTTGAGGAAGTCTATCAGAACCGGGATAGTTTCGCTGATCTGGTCAGGAAGAATGCCGAGCACGATTTTGACAGGATGGGACTTGAGTTAATATCCTTCAACCTCGGTGATATTTCTGATACACAAGGTTATCTTGAGGCACTCGGTCAGCCACGGATTGCACAGGTAAAGCGTGATGCGGCGATTGCTCAGGCTGAAACTGAGAAAGACACCACTATCAAGTCCGCTCTGGCGCGCAAAGAGGGTGATGTTGTCCGCTTTCAGGTCGAAACAGATATATCTTCCGCCAGCCGCGATTTCGAGCTAAAAAAAGCTGAATTCCAGGGCGAAATCAATACCCGCAAGGCAAAGTCCGACGCGGCTTATGATCTTGAACGACACAAACAGTCAGCCGGTCTCAAGCAAGCCGAATATGAAGCCCGGCTGGTAGAGAAAGAAGCCTCCATCAAGGTCGAGGAACAGGAGATCAAACGGCGCGAACTCGAGCTGGAATCATCCGTCAAGAAACCGACAGTGGCACGAAAATTCCAGGTTGAAACCGAGGCGGAAGCCGAAAAATTCCGACTTTCCGCTGAAGCTGAAGGTCGTGCAGCAGCACAGAAAGCCGAAGGGCTTGCCGAAGTTGAGGTAAAAAAAGCTGCTGGCATCAGCCGCGTCGAATACACTCGTAAACTCGGTGAGGCGGAAGCCGACGCCATGAACGCCAAAGCCGACGCCTTCAAGTCCTATAACGAAGCCGCCATATACCAGATGTTGATGGATAAGATGCCCGAACTGGCTAAGGCAGTGGCTGAACCGATGTCACGCATAGATAAGATGATTGTGATTGATGGTGGCGGCGAAGGAACGTCCGGTGCAACCCGTATTACGCGTAATGTCGCTGAAGTACTGGCTCAACTACCGGCAGTCATCGAATCCCTCACCGGAACCGACCTGAAGAAGATACTCAGCAAGGCAATCGAAAAGAGTGAAAAAAAGCAAAAAACTGAAACAGAGATAATTAAGGCTCCACCTGAATCAGGTGAGTAATCCGCCAGCTTGCGGACTATCAATGGGTGGCTCGACTTGCTTGCAAGTCGAGTTTCAAATCATCTTTTTTGGGTGGGGCGGGCGTCCCTGCCCGCCATCGTCATATAGCGCACGCATTCAAAAAGTTCTCAATCGGTGATGATTTACCGGGTATTGACAGATATAACTATCGTCTGTCATCTGCTCTGGATACTTTTCCTGATATTCGGAGCGTTGTTTGGACGGAGGATTCTCTGGGTTCGACTGTTGCATCTGTCATCCCTTGGCTATTCTATTCTCTTACAATTGAACCACTGGTTATGTCCTCTGACGCATCTCGAAATCTGGCTGCGCAGTAAAACCGGAAGCGGTTACAGCGGCAGTTTCATCCAGCATTACGTTGAAAAGCTCGTGTATCTTGATGTCTCCCGTGAAGCCGTTTTTATTGGGACAGCGGTGGTGATCGTGGGAACGGGTGTTATTTATTTGTGGTTCCGAAAGAAGTAGGAAGGGTATTCGTATCCATCCAATCCCATCAAGGAGTAAAGAAATGAACGCTCAAACTATCGGACTCAAGACTAGAGAACATGCGGAATTATTGAGTGAATTTAAAAAGAGGTGTTACGCATATTTTGACGATATGTCTTCAATGTCAGAAGATGAATTTCTAAGCTGTCTTGAGGAAATAGCAGGGAAAGTACATCGTTTAGAGGCAGAATTGAGGGGTGTTTTCATTGAGAACCCATCCGTTGTTATTGCAGATCCTGAGATTAAAAAGCATTTTATCGAGATCATCGAGCATCCCATAAGTGGTGGTGTTCGTGAGCTATTACTTGCGAGAATGACGGATTCAGATACGAGCGATGATCTTGACTTTGCAGCACTGTTACAAATGAGTTACATGTACCCCCCCAAGGAGTATTTTGAATCGAAATTAGATTTTCGAGGTATAGTTTTCAAGAGGAAGATCCCAGAAATGTTACGCCACTTTATACTTGAAACTATTGAGGCGTATGCTCTGGGTCTCCATAATTCACTCACGACTTTGTGCCGCACGATACTTGAAGTGTCAGTGTTTGATTGTGCTTCAAGGCAAGGATTAATAAAACAAAACTGGTATAAAGCCAAGCATCCGGAGTGCTTAGACTATGTCCCAAGAAAAGTAATTCCATTGGCAACTGATGGTAATAAACCTCTGCACGATCGTGTCCGAAAATCTTATAATAGACTCAGTAAGGTAGTTCATGGACAAGCATTGTCATCTGGATCAATGAAGCAAGAACTGATCGATACTATTAAAATTGTAGAATTAATTTATGAACATAACTTTAAGTAGCTAATGACCCGTAACGAAATACCGCGCCTCCGTCCTTACATAGAGAAGGATTTGGTCGATGTCGCGAGGTCATATAGCTGACAATTGATATCCAGAATTATTTCGGGAGTTGAGTATGAATGTTACTAAAAAACACTTGGCATTAGATTTTGAAGACTTTCTTAAATGTGAAATGCCACATTTATTAAATTTAAGTCCATCAAAACAGGTTGCAACAAAATATATATTTGATCATTTTGCAGATTGTTTAAGAAGTTTAGAAAAATCAGATAAAGAAAATATGTTTCTTTTTGTGTCAGCGTTTTGTGAAAGATTAAGGAAAATATCTAAATGGCGTTCTCCAAGAGGTTATAAGGTTATTCCAAAATTTACTCAGGATGGAATTGCTAAGACTTCAGATGGCAAAACTGTATATGAACTTGGTAAAAAACCGGATGATATACCTGAATTATAATTCATAACTATTGTTATGAAATCTTCTGATATCTCAATCAAGCACCCAATAAATAAACTGATAGAATAATATAGCAATATAACAATATAACAATTCAGCAATACAACAATTCAGCAATGTAACAATGAGACAATGAAACAATTAAACAATACTACAAGGTAACGTATAAACAACATGTTATCAGACCGAATACAACGCATAGGATTCTCCTCCACCCTGCGGATTAACGCCAAGGCGCAGCAGATGCGACGCGAGGGGATCGACGTAATAGACTTGTCGGTAGGTGAACCTGACTTCCCCACTCCGGAGAACATAAAGGATGCGGCAAAGCAGGCACTCGACAAGAACCACACTAAATACACCGCCAACGACGGCATTCCGGAGCTGCGAGAGGCTATCGTCCGGAAATACCGGGATGAGTACGCCGCGGAATACAAACCGGAGAACGTCATCGTATCGACTGGCGCCAAGCAGAGTCTCTACAATGCCTGTACTGCGCTCCTTAACAAGGGTGACGAGTGCATCATTCCGGTTCCCTACTGGGTCTCCTACCCGCAAATGGTCAACCTCGCCAAGGGCGAACCCGTCTATGTGAAGACAAGGGAAGAGAACGGCTTCAGGATTACTACTGAAGATCTGAGCCGTGCTCTCTCGGCGCGCACCAAGGCAATCATTCTCAACAATCCTTCAAACCCGACAGGTGCAGCTTACAATCCCGAACAGCTGCTGAAAGTCATCGACGTCTGCATGGATGAAGGTCTGTTTATCATTGCCGACGAGATATATGAAAAACTGATATTTGACGGAATGAGCTATAAATCCGTCTGTTCTTTTGGTGAGAAAGTCCGAGAGAAATCGGTTATAATCAGCGGATTCTCCAAGTCATACTCAATGACAGGCTGGAGACTCGGATTCGCTGTGGGACCTCGTGAACTTATCGAAGGGATGTCGAAGATTCAATCGCATTCTACATCCAATGCCAACTCGGTGGCACAATGGGCTGGCGTCGAGGCATTGACAGGACCTCAGCATGAGATCGTCAGAATGCGGCAGGAATTCGAGAGTCGCAGAAATTTCATGGTTTACAAACTGAACGGCATCCCCCACGTCTCCTGTACTAAACCGGAAGGAGCGTTCTACGCCTTCCCGAACTTCTCCTGGTACTATGATAAGCAGTTCGAGGGTGTGCCGATCCGCAACTCGAGTGGTCTGGCATATTTCCTGTTGAAGCATGCTCACGTTGCGCTCATCCCCGGCGATGCCTTCGGTGATGACAAATTTATACGATTCTCGTATGCAACATCGCAGGAAAATCTTTCTATCGCGCTTGACCGGGTAGTCGATGCACTGGCAAAGTTGAAACCGACCGTCAAATCAAAGAAACGCGCGCTTAACAATACCTTCACTAAGGTAATGGACTATTCGGAACTCGAGGCGGCAATCAGTCCTGACATGCGCGATGCTCTCGTAACAGAAGCTGAATCGGTTCTGACCTATGACCGTTACAGCGAGTGGTGCGCCAATATCGGCGGCGTCGTTCTGAAACTGGCGACAAATTCGCCTCATCTGAATGACTTCTGGATGGAGAACTGGTATCCTTCACCACTCGAATCCGACCTTGAACCGCACGGATTGCTCTACGGCGTTAAGGATGCCCCCGGACGTGAACCGAGGGCGTTTTATAATCCGCACACTCGCACGGGTTTTACTTTTAACACGGCTTTTTACCCGCAGTTAAGAGCCATGACACTCGGCATGGTCGATGATATTGCATCCCGCACTTTCGATATGCACTTGGTCGCCGGTTCATGTTTCGACGTGAATGGACAGGGCATTGCTCTGATTACTCCACCGGGAACGGGCGGATCGATCCATTTTTCGGCGCTCATGCGTTTACAGGAAGCGCGTCTTCACAGCTACGACGGTTTCTTTGTCAGGCAGGCTGGCGGAGTTCCGGTGGCTGACTCGGTTGAACGCAAAATAATGATGCGCACCGATATCGTTCGACACCTGCCGGAATTAGCGAGCCTGTTCGACCGCTCGAAGTTAGAGAACGTAGTCGCAAAGAAGGACTACTGCGAATTGGAAGCCTGCCCGCAGAATGATGAATGTCCACTCGACCGTGGCGAGACGCATTGCTACGAGGGAACGCGCAAGTCAGTTGCGATGTTGGATCCTTACTGGATCGGGGCTGCAAAGAAGCATATCAAGCGAACGATTTTGAGTAAGATCATCCTGCTGCGGAAAGACGCCGTCGCACCCAAGGTTGAGGAACCCGGAATTGAGAAGGCGCTGCGGATGATCGAGGAGGGCGGCTATGCGATGTCACACGGTCGCTGGTTCTCGATTCCCTTCTATAACCCTTACCTTCTGGTGAATACAGGCGAGAGGATTGAACTGCTTCAGCGGCAATGGAAGAGGTTGCTGGAAGCAGCAACTTTATATGTAGTGAACACTGAGGTGATGAGCCCATCAGAGACTAAAGAGACGATCAGGGAGATAGTAAGTAAGTAAAGCGGATGTCATTCAAGAGAAACAGAGAATCAGATTGTTTAAACGGAGTAAACATGAAATACCGCGTGATCATTGAGCCCGACGAGTCGGGCTGGTTCGTTGCGGAATGCCCCTCGCTGCCTGGCTGCATTTCTCAGGGAAAGACCCGCGAGGAGGCACGGGATAACATCATGGACGCCATTAAAGGCTATATTGCCAGCCTTGAAAAGCATGGGGAGCCGGTACCGCCGCCTATTACCGAAGAGATTGTTGAGGTTGTGGTTTGACTAAGCTTCCGGTAGTATCAGGAAGGAAAACCGTCAAAGCTTTCGGGAAGATCGGTTACCGGATTGACCATCAGACCGGCAGTCATATGATTATCCGGCATATCAAGCTACCATTCCGTCGCTTGTCCGTTCCCGACCATAAGAGATAGCTCCGGGAACTCTAAGAAGCCTTATCCGCGAGGCAGGCATTACTGTTGAGCGATTCGTTGAGTTATTGAGTAAATAAACCGCACCTGCGCTATAGTCGACGAAATAATCCGAATACTGAAGGATGTGTATGGGAATATCAGGAACCGATTTATTTTTAATTCAATTGAACAATTAAACAATGAGACAATGAAAAAAAGACACCATACGAAATTAGTACATGAGGGCAAGTATGTTGCCGAAGTAGATGTCGAGCTGCTGGAAACAGACGATGAATGGTCGCCGTATCTGTCTATTGACGATGCGAACAAACTGGATGAAGTACGTGAGGCTCTTCGGCGAGGTGATCTCAAAGCAGCCGCCCGGCTTGGGAGAGTATTCGCACTTACTCCAGTAACTATGTGAAAACGGTTAAAGCGTACACAACCGTCTGCAATATCACCCAGGCGCTGAAAGATGTGTATGGGGAATATCAGGAACCGATTTATTTTTAGATGAAAGATAACAACACAAATAAGGAGAAAATCATGGATTCCGATTCCCAAAACACAATTATTCGAACCCAGATCAAAAAATTGTACTCACAACTGAAGATTGTTCCTTCAACGACTTCGTTCGGTTGTGCGCACCTTTTAAGTTGTCAAAGGAGTGGAAAGGATGATAGAAGATTTCATACAGGTAACTGGGCGTATGTAGGAGTTGATTATGGAAAGGCAAAAATACAGGGGAAACAGGTTAAGATTCTATTTATCGCGATGGACCGAGGGGGTTATGGTGGTCAAGTTAAAGAAGAGTTTAAGGACACACAGCGGGAATTCAGGTCATCAACAGAAGAACGAAAGAATCCTCATATGGGTGGCGTGTCGCTTATAATGAAGGAACTTGTAGACGACAAGGAGCCAAATGTTTACTCGCATCAGTTTGCACTCACCAATGCTGTTAAATGCAGCAAAGATACTAAATCGATGCAAACAAGAACAAGCAGCACGATGATTCAAAACTGTGCAAACCACCTTGACAAAGAGAGAAAAGTATTGAGCCCAGATCTAATCATCACCCAAGGATCGCATCCCTATAAAACCATAAAACGTTTATTAAAACTTGGGGATCCCACTGACACCTTTAAACATCCCTCTGGTCGTGGTGCGTGTGAGATATTCAAACATGAGTCATTGATAGTTCTTACAACATTTCACCCGGCGAGACTGAAGGACATGAAATGGAGTCAAGTAACTATGCCGAAATATATGGAATCAGCGATACGCAAGACACAAGAAATCGTAATCCAGAATCCTTAATTTCAGTCTAAAGCTGGATTCCTGCTTTCACAGGAATGACAAATCTGGGGGAATGACAAATCACGAAGAATAACACAAGGAACACAATGACCATCAAAATAGACGGCAACAACTTAACCATTGACAAGGTTGTAAAGGTAGCTCAAAACTGCGTTGAAGATCAAACACCTAATTCGCTGAAATTACAATAGGAAATATCCATGACACCTAATCTGAACGCGGGACAACGGTATGAAGCAATGATTCGAAGTATTTTAGAAAATCGTAACCTCTTACCACAAGATTTGCATGGAAACGACGCAGGATTTATTCATCGCGGACAAGATTATTACATTGAGATTAAGAACCGAACTGCTCCTGACTTTGGTCAAAAACGGATACTCTGGGATGAACAGAATGGATGGCATTGGGCAATAGTGGATTCTGTAACGGATTTATTCGATGAGCTTAACCTACTTGACCGAATAGTTAAAACATTCATCCCTCGCAGATACTCTAAAGATACAAACCAAATAACAATTGCTGACCGGCGCTACAATCAAGAGAGATTCGAGCAAAACAACATTCTGATCGACGATATTGAAGTTCTTTATGATTATTATGCACGAAAGGAATGCTATTATATTCAAATAGAAAATAAGGGATTTTATTATCTTCTGGAAGACAGAGCGAACTTAGGAGTGCCACATTTCAGACCTCAACTTAAATTAAGGCTCAGAGCTAAAACTCATCACTCGGATCCGCCTTATCAATACAGCTTTTTCGCGGTTATTCAGGCAATTCGTAGTTCTATCGATCGGTCAACATTCGACTTGGAAGAAAAAGTAGGTTCGTTTCCGAACATAACTCCATAACGAATTTAGGAGGATTTTCAGTGGTAAACAACATTATCAATCACGATTGTCTACAATTCCTGCAAGACTATCAGGGAAGGTCATTCGATATAACTTTTTTTGACCCACCTTTTAACCAGAACAAAGAATACAATAGTTACGATGATGCCAAAAATCCGCATTTATATTGGAACTGGATAACAAAAATACTTAAGCTAATATCAAATAACACCACAACAGGCGGAGCTATATACTTCATGCAAAGAGAGAAAAATACTAAGCTTGTAATGGATTCATTAGAGAAGAGTGGTTGGCGTTACCAGAACTTAATTATTTGGAAAAAGAAAACTTCTGCTGTTCCAGGGAAGAAAAGATTCGGAAAGCATTATCAGATAATTGCGTTTTATACAAAAGGAGATAGACCTCGCTTATTCAACAGATTAAGGATTGATCCTCCACTAAAACCAAATGAAAAGATCCCCAGGGAATCAGGTGTGTACCTTACCGATGTATGGGATGATATACGCGAATTGACATCAGGATATTACGCTGGAGATGAAGCATATCGAAACTCAGATGGTTCCAGATTTCATAAACAACAAACACCGATTAGCCTCTTGACTCGAATCATTCTATCTTCGTCATTACCAGGTGACATAGTATTTGATCCTTTTGCTGGCACAGGTACAACATTGATAGTCTCAAAACAACTACAAAGAGATTATCTTGGACTTGAAATTGATTCTACTAATATTAAGTTAATCTTATCAAGATTAAGTATTATCCGTAAGTCAGATAATATTAGTAAGATCAGAGAAATTTACAAATATACCAATAATCTGATTGATATTTGGTCTATAGAAAAAGAATTTAAAGAGAGGAAATTTGTAACACAATCAAGTGCAAATTTAAATTTGTTCACTCGTAATTAGCGTACTAAATAATTAGGAAATCATGAAAATCAAAATAAACGGCAACAACTTAACCATTGACAAGGTTGTAAAGGTAGCGCGTGAGAAAGCAGCAGTCGAATTATCTGCTGAAGCGGTTGAGCGCATCGACGCTTCGGCTGCTCTTATACTGAAACTTGTTGAAAAAGGTACAGCCATCTACGGCGTCACAACCGGTATCGGAGAATTCGCCCGCATCAGGGTATCACCCGAGCAGAGTTCCGAACTCCAGCGAAAGATCATCTACAGTCATGCTGCAGGAACAGGTGATCCATTCCCCGAGGAGGTCGTCCGCGCGGCGATGCTCCTGAGAGCCAACACTCTGTCCCGCGGTAATTCCGGCGTGCGGTTGATCATCCCGCAAATGCTGCTCGATATGCTGAACAAAGGCGTAACACCCGTCGTCTATGAGAAAGGTTCACTCGGGGTTTCGGGAGATCTCTCGCCGCTGTCCCAACTCGCTGTCGTCGCCCTGGGCGAGGGTGAAGCTTATTACAATGGCGAGCGAATACCCGGCGCTCGCGCTCTTGAGAAAGCCAGGCTGAAACCGGTAAATCTCTCCTATAAGGAAGGACTCGGGTTCATCAACGGCAGCCAGATGTGTACAGGCGGATCGGCGCTGGAACTTTTCGATGCACGCAACCTGATTAAAAACAGTTTCATCGCCTCCGCAATGACCATCGACGCCCTCAAAGGTGTACAGTCAGCCTATGATGCGCGTCTCCATGCAGTCAGACCGTTCCACGGTCAGAATCTCGTTGCCAGACACTTACGGACGCTAATGGCTGACAGCGAAATCATCGCCGACGGTTCCGGTAAGGTTCAGGACGGCTACTCGATGCGCTGCACACCACAAGTATATGGACCGATAGTAGATGCATGGCTTTATGTACGTGAGCAGGTGGAAACGGAGATGAACTCATCTTCCGATAATCCTCTCTTCTTCACCGAAGATGAGATTCATCTTACCGGCGGCAACTTCCACAGTGAGAATATCGCTCTGGCAATGGATTTCCTGGCAATGGCAATGTCGGAGATAGCAGGTTTATCAGAGCGGCACACCAACCGCTTGCTGAATCCTGTCCTGTCAGGACTGCCCGATTTTCTGATCGAAGGAAAGGGTGTAAACTCCGGACTGATGGTAGCGCAATACACTGCGGCAGCGTTGGTTAGCGAGAATAAAATACTATCCCATCCGGCGGTTGTTGATTCGATCAGTGTATCCGCCGATCAGGAAGATCATGTGGCAATGACGCCGATTTCAGTCAGAAAATGCGGTGAGATTCTGCGTAACGTCAGCGCTGTACTAACTATAGAGATGATGTCGGCGTCGCAGGCGTTCGATTTTCGCAAGCCGCTCAAGCCGGGTAATGGCACGCGCGTTGCTTATAAGAAGATCAGGGAAGTGGTTGATTTTATGGAAGAAGACAGGGTTTTATATCCCGATATTGAGAAAATACTGAAGCTTGTTCGCGAGGGCTCGATTGTCGAGGAGGTTGAAGAAGCGGTGGGAAAACTGAGCCTCGAATAGATAAATAATGATCTGCTATTGATTTAGACTCGAGTATTGATTAACTTTATTGATCTCAGGCCCGTTCGTTCAGCGGTTAGGACACCGGCCTCTCACGCCGGCGACAGGGGTTCGATTCCCCTACGGGCTACTACTTTACAGCGATTCCTCACCGAGTCTCAGGCTTTCAATTAGTTCAACTATGAAGTAATAGTCGGGACGTGATGTTTTTACTGCCCTGTGAGTGATTGGAATGATGCATTTTGTTACAGTTAATGATGCAAAATGCATCGGTCTGCATCGATAATCGATGCAGACTGTTGCAGATTGTTGCATTTTTGCACGTATATCCGGCGGGTGAAATATTTTGAGTGGTTTGCCTTAGAAAAAAAGGTTACCATTAGCACGAGGAGACAGCCGGACGATTGTACTCAGGAGGGTCGATTTTCCGCAGTCGA
>JABMRV010000109.1 GCA_013202285.1 bacterium
ATTCTTCACTTCGTTCAGAATGACAAAATGAGAACTTTCACACAATATCAGTAATCAGTTAAGACTCTCATCTATATTAGTATATAACAATAGGGTATCACTATGGCTGTTCCCGGTAAAACCTTACTGTTTACGGTTGCATTACTATTAATCCTTTCGTCCTGTTGGTCGGATGCTCTGATTGCTGAAGAGGCATCTCCGGAGAATCTAACACAATCTGCACTCAAACAGTTACTCACAGGCGAAGAGAAGGATGCGAGTTCTGCGATTGATATACTCGCTTCAAATCCTGTCGATTCGCTCATCCATTGGATAACTACATTCGAGGACTATCCCTATCCACGTATCAAGGGTTGGCCCTTCAAATTGATCCATCGGATATCCGATACTCTCTCCGCGCCATATTACGTTTACATCCCCAGCAACTATAATCCCGCCGTACCGGCTCCGCTGATGGTCTGGCTGCACGGCGGAGTCCGCAGACTGGAATTCATTCAGAACGGCGAGGAATACCTGACCGAGCATCCCATCCTTGAGATATGTGAGGAGATGAACATGATTCTGCTGTTTCCGGCGGCAAAACTCGGCTGCTTATGGTGGGATGACGTTAGTATTGACAACATATTCTGGCAGATAAGAGAGATGAAACGCTGCTATAACATCGATGACGACCGTGTTATTATAGGTGGTTTTTCCGATGGCGCCAGCGGATCGTTTTATCTGGCAATGCTGAAACCGACTGATATAGCGATGTTCTTCCCATGGTCAGGTCACATGGCAATTGTATCGCTTAAAAGTAAAATCCCCGTTTACGTTCCCAACCTTCAATGCCGCCCGCTGTTTGCGACTAACGGTGGGAGGGACGGCTTGTATCCATCTGAGAGGATGATGCCGTTGCTGCTCCTGGCAATCGATCATGGAGCGGAACTGTATTTTACCAATTACGATACTGCCGGACATAATTACGGGTATCTCAGCGAGGAGTGGCAGCCGTTCAAGGAGCGGGTTGACAGGTTCAGGCGAAAACCGTTGAAACCGCATCTATACTGGGAGACCTCCAACCTCAGGTACAATACCCTTGACTGGCTTGAAATAACCGAATTGGACGCCGAAACCGAAAGAGAAGAGTGGCACGTTGATGTGAATTACAAACTTAAGGATGAAAGAGTGACTATCGGTTTCAATCATGATACTAAATGGGAGGGCGAAGGCGTTCGGGTGGCTGTGGTGACGCCAGACAGCACTCTGCCTGCATTCAAAGTTGGTCTGCAGGAAGGCGATATTGTCATCGGCATCGATGATTTCACATTCATCGATATCCAGGGTCTTGTCGATGCAAAGGCTAAGAAGAAACGGGGCGAGAAGGTCAAACTAATTGTCAAGCGCGGCGATGAAACACTTGAGTTCGAATCTGAATTTCCGCCAGAGAAGGAATACAATGCTTTTGTACTGAACAGACCTTCCGGTGCTGTTGAAGCAACCCGTCTCGGTAACCGATTCCTGGTTAAGACCTCGCGAGTGAAAAGTTTCAAAATAAAAATCCATCCTGAAATGATCAGACTGGATCAAACGGTACAACTGTTACTGAATAATGAAGATATGGTCGAATTCAAAGTAGAACCCGATTCAAAGTACATGTTGAACGAATATCTCAGGACGAGGGATAAACGTTTGCTCTGGGTCGATGTTTATGAATATATTAGCATGGATAATTAATACTTGACATATTAACTCCAATGTTCAACATTAAAATGTCATGTTTAAGAAACAGTCTGTCGCGAATAGTGTCTTTGCGAGGAACGAAGTGACGAAGCAATCTCGAATATCTATATTATCAATGAGATTGCTTCGCTACGCTCGCAATGATAATACGATATTTCATATTCACGGACAATCTGGAAAGCCGGAATCCATTAGACTTCTCCTTGTTCTGACTCTTGCAAGTGTCTTAACATTCTGTTGCGTGGCATTTGGTGCGCTTGGACCTCCATTGGAGGAACCGCTGAAACAGAAGGGTCCGGTTCGGATTGCTCTTGCCAATCCCAATATCCAGAACCGGGTTCACCGGGTGGGCAACCTGTGGATGAACTTTACCAACTGGGGATATTTCGGCAACTTCTCGATCTGGGGAGGTTTGGGAATGGACGATCCTGAATACCCCGGCACATGGGCGCCACAGTGCGAATATCCTGCCAATTCAGGTGTTCAATATCTCTTCCAGGGTGGGCTCTGGCTGGGAGCGATGGTTCAGCAGGAGGGTTATGAGTTCCCACGTGTATCGACCGGTACGGACGGTTGGGCGAGACCGCGTGTAGAAGAGTTTTATCCGCCGGAAGGTGATCCGGGACGGATTGTAGAAAAATCCACTCGCCCTAATAACTGGAACAGGCTTGGTGAATACGTCACCAGTTCGGATGCAATATCCGAACAGGATTTCCATATCGTTTATACAGACACCCTCACCGACCGTTTCTACGTCGAAGATGATCCCATCGATGGTCCACACTTTCCGTTAGGGCTGAAGATTGAGCAGGTATCTTACGCCTGGAGTTATAACTATGCTCAGAACTTCATCATTATCGACTGGGAGATAGAAAATATCGCAGGTAATTACCTCAAAAACCTCTATGTCGGTCTGTATATCGATGCGGATGTCGGCTGGGAAGGCGAACAGGGCAACTGGTACTTGGACGATGTATGCGGATTCCAGCGCTGGTTTTACTACACACGTCCCGATGGAGAAATAGACTCGTCGGTGATCAATACCGCCTGGATTGCAGATAATGACGGAAGACCTGTCGGTGTATCCTCCGGAATCGATTTCACCTGCTCTGCGGTGACTGGAGTGAGAGTTGTTCGAGCGCCCAATCCCAAACTGTTGACATCATTCAACTGGTGGATTTCCAACACCGATCAGACGAGGGATTTCGGACCATCCTGGGAAGATGATGAGGCTCCCGCAGGCTGGACTGCCACCTATGGAACTCCGATAGGTGATGCGAGAAAGTACTTCATCCTTTCAAACGGCGAGTTTGATTACGATCAGGTTTACGTAAATAACGAAACCTGGATTACCGATCATCCGCATCTTATCCGAGACCGGTGGAATCCTGAAATTATCCGTGAACGTCATAACTGGAAAATCCCCGGTGTAACCGATGATACCGATCCGGCGGTAATTAATGACCTTGCCAACGGTTTTGATACACGGTATCTGTTATCGTGGGGACCGTTGGGAATATTCGATCACCTTGACCAGTCCGGCAATCGGATCTATCGTTTAAATCCGGGTGAAAAGTTTTCAATGACAATCGCCTATGTTGCGGGAGATGCATTTCACAACCGGAATAATCCACAGCTCGATGACCAGAATATAGATCACAATAAGTTCAACTTCGGCAGTCTTAGGTATAACGCAGACTGGGCAGCGCGCGTTTATGACAATCCGATGAAGGATACTCCGATATATGACTGGGGAATGGATCATCAGCCCGGGACCAATGATGTCGATGGCACTGAGGGTGATGGAATCCTCGATACCGGTGACGGCTGGTATGGAGAGGACGTCGGTACTGACGGTCTGTTCGCCATGTCCGCAGGGGATGTTGCCTATCGTTGGATAGGTGGAATCAGATTTGAAGAGATATATGAAGGACCCGATTCGGACGGCAGTGAGAACGATGGTCACCTGACACTGGTGGAGGATGCTTATGAACGACCTGAAGAATTCGATTATACAAGAAATAACGGAATGCTCGATTTCGGTGATGGGTATCCGGATTTCCAGGGGCCTCCACCGCCGCCTGTGCCGGATTTAAAGCTTCTGACTGAACCCGTCAGAATTGAACGTGACGGTGAGATTCTGAACATTAATTATGATCGACTGGATCGCTGGGTTGTCCTTCAGTGGAATAAGATACCATCTGAAGCGCCCGGCTATACCGATCCGTTCTCGCGTGAGTGGGATTTTGAGGGATATCGTGTTTATATTTCCAACACCGGTCTGGAACAGGATTTTTCATTTCTCGACGAGTTTGACCGGGTTGATTATGCCTACTTCAACATCACAGATTCACTCGCAACGAAACCTGTCGATGATCCCGACGCTCTCGCCCCCGACACGATGATTGCTGGTGAACGATTATATCTTAAGCCTGTCGGGCGAAATATCGGGTTAGAGGGATCGGGTAACCTTTATTATGACGATGATACTCAGAATTATTATTACATTATTCGCGATGCTCACCCGATGGTTCCTTGTTATTACTCGGTAACAGCTTATGACCACGGTGACTATAAAACCGGGACGCCACCGCTTGAATCCGCTCGTCGAGCCAACAGCATTTACGTCGCGCCTTCAGGGAATGACCAGGAAGACGTTAATGTCGTACCCAATCCTTACAGGGCATATACGGATTATACAAGGATTCACGCGGGTGGTTTAGCCTGGGAGAACCGTGACGACGGCACTGTTGAATACTTCCCTCAGACTGACCGCATGATGTTCTTTTATAACCTGCCGTATTACTGTCTGATAAGGATATACACTGTAAACGGCGATCTGGTGGACATCATTCCTCACAATATTGCCGGAGATGAGAAACGGGGATGGGTAGCCGATTTTGCTGAGGACTGGGATCTGAATTCGCGCAACCATCAACAGGTTGTATCCGGATTGTACCTGTTCACAGTGGAAGAAATGGATGAGGATGAGAGATCGACCGGAAAAATCAAAACCGGGAAGTTCGTAGTTATCAGGTGAGATACCCCAAATAGGGCAGCTTGATGCCTGTGATTTAATATCTTATTTCCGAAGATTTCAACTCGTCAGCAGCTCTGCACACCTTACGGGCGAACTTTCAAATTGTACCATGCTGTATGTTCCGTCTATCCTTATCACAACCCGTTTCCAGTGACTTCCCAGGCAGACAACCGGTCTTGCCGGTATGAACCCTTTCAATTGCGTCTCGATTACCATTGACAGCTCGACCAGCGTGCCGCTCGAACCGGGCATCACTGCATAACCATCCGACAACCAGACCAGGGTAAGCAATCGTTGATCCCACCTCGGCAGGATCCATTCATGCATTATATGTGGATTTGCTTCCTTCTCAGGCAGGTTATCGCATGTTACTCCGATTGTTTCACCGCCCACTGATCTCGCTCCTGCCGCGGAAGCTGCCATAACTCCACTATAGCCGCCATTGACAACTATCGCACCTCGCAAGGCAAGTTCCCTGCCAAGTCGAAAGCATTTTTTCCAGATAACGGAATCTTCACGAACATCAGCTCCACCAAAAACGGCGATTAACCTGCCTGGGTTGGTTGAGTTCTGACCGAGAAGTAAATCTCGTTTTTTGCGAGCCATAATTCCAAACCAGCTCTCGTTTATAACGGAGATCTCAGTATTATTCAAGAGTGTATTTTGATTCATTTTTCTTTAATTCCTTTGAATTCAGCTTCTAACATTGTTTGTAGCCCGGCTTCCCCGAAGCCGGGGGAGATACCTCGATTGGTGGACAGGAATGTCTGCCCTCCCCGGATATCAAGGCACACAGACAATCTTCTTAATCACCCGTGTACTACCCGTCTCAAGCAGGATGAAATATATTCCCGATATATTATGAGTCCAGGTCAAACTGTGATAACCCTTGATTATTCGCCTGTTTTCAAGCTCTTCGACCAACCGCCCTCGAATATCATATACTGCCAACCTGACAAACGAGGATTGAACGGTCTCGTATGTAATTGTGACACTTGAATTGAATGGATTAGGATCTGCGTTAAGGGAGAGTACAAATTCTTCAGGAACAGGTTTATTATCTACACTCACTCTCCAATCCCGGTTGCCGGCAAAAACTATCGCCCGCGGTGTCTGTCTCCCGGGTCGTTCAGATATGGCTACAAAATCATCAACCTCGTCACCGTTGTAATCGCCAACAGCGCCTATATGGGAGCCTAAAGGGAAATACTCACCTTCGTAATCATATTCTGAATCGATATAGATATCAGCTTCACCATCCATCCATGCTGAACCGAAATGGATCATAACCTCACCCCTCGGTACAGTGCTCGCCCATAAACCGGTGGCAATATCGCCCACACCGTCACCATTGAAATCACCTCCGGTTATATCTCCCTCCTGTATCAACAGTCTTCTATGCCCTTCCAGTTCAAGATCCGGTTCCATATCCGGTTCTTCGCTGCCAAAGAAGATACAAAAACCGTCGTCGGTATAGTCTTCAGAGAATTCGAACCAGTAATTACCCCAGTCGTCATAACCGTCTCCGTTCACGTCCGGAAGCATAGTGAAACCATATTCCATTTTTCTATTGACAAATTCACCCTCGAAGTGGTCCTCCCTGAATGTAAATACCGGTATCGTATCCATCGGATTGCCACCCAAATAAAGTGAATACCAGTAACGATCGACATTCCTCTGTTCTGTTGGTAGTTTTGTTCTTAAGTAGATATCGTGGTATCCGTCTCCATTAACATCCAGACCACTTGAGTATTTGGCTCCCCCCATTATTCTCCAGGGTGTATTTACCGTTATTTCCCAATCCGGTATGGTATCGAATTCTTCTCCTCCGTAAAAAATAAATACTTTCCCGAGTGAGTCACCTTTCAGTATAGCAATTAAATCGTTGAATCCATCAGCATTGACATCGGTTGGACGAGTGGCATAACCGTCATTTATACCTACTTCATTATGTTGGTAAATACTCCAATATGTAAATTCCGGATTATCATCCAGATTATCGCCTCCCTCGAAAATATTAAGTAGCAAGTAAGTAGGTTCTATTCGCACGGATGAAAGGTTTACGAAAAAAGGTGCACGATCGGGTAGAATATTTCCCAGGTAATTAATTTTCGATCTGACAACTTCGTTTTCCTGCTGTGGTTCGATGATATATCCGATTTCTTCACCCATATTGTCTCCACCATAATATATCTCCAATCTGTTTTCGTTATAATCGGGTATTATGAAGTCATCCCGGTTGTCGCCGTTCTGGTCTCCAATATTGCAGAAATCGGTTGGATAGTTGGATCCCATTTCAATGTTGCCGATAACTTCCGGTAGATCGTATGCCATACCACGGCATGTCACTGCCAGAACGCAAATTATTGTTATATGAATAGCTTTCATAATTACCTCAGCGTTGTGTTATCAAGTAATGAAACATGGGTAACACGAAGTGTTTCTCACAAGTAATCCATGCCCCACGCCGCAGGATGAGGACGAGTTCTTTGAAATATTCACTCCAATGGTCGTCATTCTGGCGGAAGCCAGAATCTAGAAAATGCTATGTTGTTAGATAACAAACTTGTCTGGATTCCCGCCTGCGCGGGAATGACA
>JABMRV010000110.1 GCA_013202285.1 bacterium
ACGGGTGGCATGGGCTACTTGTTGCCCATGTTTCTTTGCAATATGACGTGTGGCATGGGTTATTAGAAATTGGTGTCAAATGTCTCAAGTTCTTTGAATTATTAAGGACTCGTCGTTCTGGCGAAAGCCAGAATCCAGATTCGCAAAGAAATAATTCATGTAACACATAGTAAAGACAGTTCTTAATTGTAATTTTCCATGCGCTGCAGGGTGTCCCCCCCCCTGCTATTGCAGGGGGGGAGTAAGGGGGGGTGAAATGTAAAGAAAAATCTGCACTCCTTAATAACTTAATATTGATAAAGCCAATCTGTCTTTGCGAGGAATTAGTCAGCCGACTGACTGATGACGAAGCAATCTCATCACCCCTCGTCATTCCAGCGAAAGCCGGAATCCACGTAATAACAATGACATATCTGGATTCCCGCTTGCGTGTAATGATACAGAAGGAACTTTATCAATAAGCACTATTTAGTGTCTGTTGAAAAAGTAAGCTGTATATTTCAGTCGTCAACCCACTGGTCGGACGAGATTGGCGGGATTTTTTATTCTCTGACAAGAGGATACATAGAGAAGTACTTGACATTTGTGCAGTTTAATATTATTTTACTCCTTATAACTAAGGAGGTGAAACGGAAATGAAGATTAGAGTAAAGCTCGGAAGTAAAGAGTTTGAATATGAAGGGAGCGAGGAGTATTACGAGAAGAATAAGCAAGATTTACTGTCCCTGATATCGAGTAACACTCAGCTATCGGATACTTCAGATGAAGAACAGTATGAAGATCCAACAAGAGAAACCACAGTTGAGCCTACACTTACACCGCGAGCAATTCCTCAACTAACCACAAGCACTATCGCTGCTCGATTGAAGTGTAAAGATGCTTATGATCTTATACTGGCAGCATCAGCAAAGTTGATTTTTGTTGACTCGCAGGACAGGTTTAATCGAAATGAATTAATCAAAGAAATGAATAGTGCTTCATCACACTGCACGAAATCCTACACACATAATTTGACACGGTATTTAGAGAAACTGATGAGTCAGGGCAACCTAAACGAGATCAGTAAAGACGTATACTGCCTCTCACAAACTAAGTTAGATGAAATGAGGGTAACATTCTCTTCATTGTAACTATTAACACTCAGTAGAGCATTATACCATAAAGAAAGGGATTAACAATGGAACAGATATTTCGAATCCGCTACAAGAAAGGCGATCTAGAGATCGAAGTAGAATCGACGGATAAAACCTTTGTCAATAGCAAGATAGAAGAACTTCTTAAGAGTCAACCAACTATCAGCGACAAAGGAGTCTCATCGGTTAAGCCTTCTAAGACGAAAAAGAGTTCCAGAAAATTGTCTCCATCAGTAAATAACATCACCAAATCGTTCAACGTCAATTTATTTGTAGATAGGCTGCAAGAATCCGAGAAATGGTCTTCTATTGATAAACGTGTACTTTCAAAAAATGCAATGGTTCCCCGAATAATGATGTGCCTATATTTCGCTAATACTTTTACTGATTCTGAATATTTAACATCCAAAAATATTGACGATATTACCAACGTAGTAGGGGTGAAGATATTGGCTGGAAACGTTTCCTCTACTATTAAGAAGAAACGAGTATATTTCTTAATTGAGGGTAAAGGTCATAATACAAAGTATAAATTAAGTAGAGCTGGAACAAAAGAATTTGAAAAAATTATCTCTGGCGAGGAAGAGGATCAATAGGGATGAAATTAGATAAGTCTGCATTACTCGCCGCGCTGTCTCCACCGCTCGATAAGAGGCTCACCGAACAACTAATCTCTGAATTCATATCTCTCCATCAAAGATATCAATTACGAGATTGGGAACCAGCCACTTTGGACGGAGGGCAGTTTGTTGAAGTTGCTTCTAGATTGATTTACCATCAAGATTCAGGTATTCTTAACCGAAGAAAAGGTGTTTGTAAATGTCTGACATTCATTGTCGATGAGAATGACAATAACAGTCATACGTTTCCTGATAGGAAATCTGCTCTCCATCTTGTGAAGTCAATTCGAGCTATTTATAAATTTCGATCAGATCGTGGTGCTGTTCATATTGATCCAGAATACACCGCTAATCAGATTGATTCACAATATATACTACATGGTGTTCATTGGATATTCTCGGAGATATTAAGGATATTTTGGAACTCTGACAGATCTGAAGTCTCTAATGTAATTCGCGACATTGTAGAATTCAAAGTGCCATTTATTGCCGAATATGATGGTCAGTTATTAGTGCAGCGAGTTGAGTGCTCGGCAGAAGAAGAAGTATTACTTTTATTACATCATTCTGGCATTCGTGGAATGTCTCGAACAGAATTGGGTAATAGTGTTATGAAATCTGCATCTGCCATAACAAATTCTTTAACAAAGCTTCGTAGTAGCAATTCTAGGCAGGTAATAAAACTCAACGGTGGAAATTACAGGTTAACTGATTTAGGTGCAAAACGGGTAATAGATGAGTTACTTGTGAAACTCGATGCTTAATAGTTTCTTAGTATTTAAAACATAGACATACACCCCTGAATCCCCCGAATCTTGGATTAATGTACCATTCGACATATCACATTCCGAACGGAAAGGAGTACCCCTGACCGTTATTCCGCTGTACCAAGACCTTTTATCCGTCACTTTCCGTCACACCCTCAAACCCAATGCCACTCTGCCTTACAGCCAAAAGTGTGACGATGTGACGCAAATTTACATACTGCTTCCTCAGTTCGCGGTCGCTTCGACCTCATATCCTTCCCTAACGCCTGCGCCACCTTATCAATCAAATTTCACAGGATACCCCCGGCTTCAGGGAATCCGGGCTACATGTCAACTGAACAGATCACTTGCTTGTCCTTAGATGTGCGCCTTCCCGTTATCATATCTGATGCGATGACGCAGAGCGCTTAATATCCCGCTTGCGAAACAGTGTGTTAGATATTAACTTGCTAAAATCAGATTAAATCCTAATGAGAACCTTACTAACATAAAGTAAATTATTCGAGGTTCCTGCTCATCAGGTTTTTTGTCCGGTAATCAGATCTCAAACAGTGAGGAAATCACTATGGCGCAATGCAGCCACTGCGGTAATGAAATCGAATCTGGAGTGCAATTCTGCCCATCCTGCGGACAGCCGGTCGCGAATAGCGGTGAAGCTTCAACCGGCTGGGATGAAACAAGCCGACAACAGGTTTATCCTCAGCAGGAATATGATCAAACACAACCCCCTGCACATGTTGAGAACCATCTCGTAAAAGCTATCATTGTGACAGTTCTCTGCTGTTTACCGTTGGGTATTGTTGCTATCGTCTATGCAGCATCGGTGAACGGTAAATTGCAGGCGGGAGACTACGCAGGCGCTGTTGAAGCCGGTCAGAAAGCCAATACGTGGGCGAACTGGGGATTGGGAATAGGATTGGCTTTAATTATAATCTCTACTCTGATACAAATTCTGGCGATTAGTTCCGGTATAGGTATTTGACAAACGGTATAACCGTTTTACCCGGATACAGGCTGGACAAGTCTGAGCGAAGGAAAGCCGTTATCGAGGCTGTAGTAGTCATTTTGGCTGTAGTACTATCATGTTATGTTCTTTACCGCTGGTCACCAGCAGAATACAGCTTCTACCCGCCCTGTCCCTGGCATTGGTTGACCGGCACGGATTGCCCGGGGTGCGGTTCGCTGCGGGGAATATCCGCCATGCTTCACGGTCAATTCTGGGGATTATGGCGCAGCAACCCACTGGCGATGCTCTTTGCGCCTCTGATATTGTACGGCGGTATTATTGTCATGATAAAGGCGATTATCGGCTATCGACCACCTGTTGTCATGTTTCCAGCTTGGACCTACCGGTCGATTCCGGTGGTGATTGTCCTTTACTGGATAGGTAGAAATATAGCTTCGATTTGATATTAATGGGTGTATATTATTGTGCACAGTCGCTTTGGAGGACAGGGCTCCGTACCTGTCCCTGTGAATATTTGATCCGGCAGCACGTGGATCGGTTAATTTGTAACGGTTTGTTCAAATTTAAGGGAGATTCACCATGCGTTTCAATTTTTTACTTATGGTTCTTATCACGGTGTGTTTTACTGTGAACATAGTCCCATCGTTTGCCGAGGTTATCAATGTTCCTGATGACTTCGAGACGATCCAGGAAGCCATCGACGAATCCGAGGCAGGAGATACGGTTCTGGTTCAACCGGGGACATACCATGTGAATATCGACTTCACCGGCAAGGATATTCTGCTTGGCAGCCTCTTTATCATCACCGGCGACGAAGCCTACATCGATTCGACGATGATAGACGGGGATGGTGACGGCAGTGTAGTGCTGTTCGAGAATGGTGAAAGCGAAGATGCAGCTCTAATCGGATTTACTGTCCTGAACGGTTCGGGTGATCTATGGATCGCCCCGGACAGGCAGTATTATTACGTCGGCGGCGGGATATTCTGTATGGAAGCCAGCCCCACCATAACACATTGCATCATTCGAGATAATAACATTGAAGAGGAAAGGAGTCGCGGGGGAGGGATCTACTGTCACGCTTCGAGCGCAGTTATAAGCAATTGCACAATCCGGGGAAACAGCGCCATAAGCGGAGGGGGTATAATGTGTGACTCCGATGTTACGATCATCGACTGCATAATCATTGAGAATTCAGCAGAGGAGGGCGGTGGAGGCGGAGTATATTCAGAGTATGAGAACAGAATAGAGAACTGCACCATCAGCGGGAATGATGCGACTTATGGCGCTGGTATCTTCTGTTATTATGGTAATGCATCCATAACGAATTGCTCTATTGAGAACAATACAGCGAGTATGGAAGGGGGTGGTATTTCATGCAGCATGGATGGTCCGGTCATATCTGAATGTACAATTATAGGGAATTCAGCTGGGAGTTACGGTGGTGGTGGAATTTACAGTTCTTCGTGTGATCCGGTGATCGACAACTGCATCATCCAGAATAATGAGGCAAGATATGGCGGTGGAGTGTATTTTACCTCTTCATCAGGTGCATCGATTGAGAGATGTCTTATCGATAATAATATCTCTGAGTTAACTGGTGGCGGGATTTTCTGCACAAGGAATTCCGACATCACGGTTACAAACTGCACCGTTACCCGTAATGAGTCTGAACACGGCGGTGCAATCTGGATTGGAACATCGTCAAGCCCAATTATCGTAAACAGTATCCTCTGGGATAATTCACCACAGGAAATATACTATTCAGAGGATGCTGGTGCGGTGGTAGTAACATTCACGTATTCAGATATATCCGGTGGCGAGGATGGAATTGTGACCAACGACAACGGGATAATCGACTGGGGCGACGGCAACATCGACGAAGACCCACAATTCGCCGATCCGGACGAAGGTAACTATCACCTCTCCGAAGACTCCCCCTGCATCGACGCCGGTGATCCCAACTCCCCCGAAGACCCCGATGAAACCCGCGCTGATATGGGAGCTTTCTATTTCAATCAAAGGCGCGATAGTGAAACATTGCTTGTACCTCAGGATTATGAGACCATTCAAGATGCAATTGATGCTTCGCAAGATGGCGATACGGTGCTGGTGCATCCGGGAACTTACGTGGAAAACATACGCTATCTTGGCAAGGATATCGTTGTCGGCAGCCTGATGCTGACTACCGGAGATGAGGCTTATATCGATTCAACAATTATCGACGGCAACCAAAGCGGAAGCGTCGTGACCTTTGAAGAAAGGGTTACTGCCGATGCCAAGTTGACCGGGTTCACGATTCAGAACGGCAGCGGTACGGACTCCGGTTTTGAACAATTTATGGGCGGTGGAATATTTATGACCCAATCGGATGCAGTGATAGAACATTGCAGGATACGCGATAATCATGTTGTTACTGATTTTGGCCCATCACTCGGCGGTGGTATTATATGCTTTGGTTGGATCGAGGATACCAGCCCGACAATCAGGGACTGTGAAATCTATATGAACTCCAGTAACGGCTCTGGAGGCGGAATATCAATCGTAGCCGGATGTAATCCGACGATTGAGAGGGTTATTATCAGGGATAACTCAGCCGAATATGGTGGCGGTGTCAGCATCGTTAATGATTGCATAGTGACAATCAGTCACAGTGTGATTTCCGAAAATGTTGCCGGAGAGTTCGGCGGTGGAATTCAGGCGGAACTCACCTCGCGAGTCGATCTTCTTAATGTAACCGTTGTCGGGAACTCAAGTGATGAACATGGTAGTGGATTATTCGGTAACAATGGTGTGCAGATCAATGCCGTGAACTCCATATTCTGGAATAACGACCAAGAGGAGATGAATCTCTGGAGCGCATGCTCTGTCTCGGTATCGTACTGTGACATTGAGGACGGTGAAGAGGGAATCGCCACCAACTATAACAGCGGAGTCGATTGGGGTGAAGGCAACATAGACTCTGTTCCGCTGTTTCTCGATGCTGAAAACGGCGACTACCACTTGACCGAGAACTCCCCCTGTGTTGATGCTGGAACCGCCTTCTTCGTCTGGGCGGAAGATACTCTGATTAACATGACCGAGGACGAATATCACGGCAATGCACCGGATATGGGAGCATTCGAGTCCGAATTTACTGACGCTCCACCCGAGATTTTCATCCTTCATCCTTCATCCTTCATCCTTTTTCCTCCCTATCCCAATCCGTTCAACCCGCGCACGAGAATCAGTTTCAATCTGCCCGCAAACGGTCTGACGAGGTTGACGGTTTACGATGTCAACGGAAGACTGGTTGACACTATTCTCGAAGGGAATCCCGCAACTGCGGGATGGCACTTCACGGAATGGGATGCCGGACAATTTCCGCCCGGTTCATACTTCATCCATCTTGAGAACGGCAGCCGCACCGTCGTTCGCAAGGTCATGTTGATTAAATAGTGCTTGTTGAAGAAGTTTAGGATCTAATGCATATTACATTATATCGTCTTTCCGGCGAAAGCCGGGAACCACGTAATAATAATAACATAGCTGGATCCGTCAGCTGACGGATGAAGAATCTAATGTTGACAGCGTTTGAGATGCTTCACTACGTTCAGCATGACATCTAACAGTTGAAACCATTATCTGCACTTCTTAATAATTAGAATTCATAATTGACAAAGTAGTGCTACAACACATAAATATCGCTATATTCATTAAAGAGTTCCCGCCAGGTTTCAAGTCCGGCAGCTGCCGGACGTAACTTGGCGGGGAAGGGCTGTCAGGTTACGGG
>JABMRV010000111.1 GCA_013202285.1 bacterium
GAATTCCTCGTTTTGTCGGTCGTCGCTTCCGATGATGAGTGAGCCCTCGAATTCGCCCGATCTCTCCGGTGCGAAGGTGACAGTTATATTGTGGCTGCGGTCGGGTTCGATGACAAATTCGCCGTCAAATTGGACGCTGAAATATGGGTCTTCGACGACGATGTCGAGGACGTTCAGGTCGAGTTGACCCTCGTTGCGGATGGTCAGTTGTCTATCGCGGCTGCGAGAAAGTCCGACATCGCCGAAGTCGATTATATCGGGGTCTGTGTCGATGAGCGCACCGACTCCCCTGCCGGAGAGGGGAACCTCGACCGTTTCGTTATCAGGATCGTTGCAGGTGATGGTTATTGTGTCTTCGTAGTCGATGCCCAGTGTCGGTGTAAAGGTTACGGTCAGTTCATGCCGTTGACCGGGTTCGAGTGTGAATTCACCATCAAAGTCAGACAGGAATGTCCCACCCACCAGGAAGGTGACGCTTGATATAACAAGGTCGTTTAATCCCCTGTTACTGATGGTCAACAAGCGCTCTTCGGTCAAGTCGATGCCGACCACGCCGAAATCGAGTTCATGCGGGTTGACGGAAATAACAGGACCGACGCCCTCGCCGGTAAGCGCAACTTCGACCTCTCTGTTCTCCTCGTCATTGGATGTTATAGTCAGCATCCCCTCGAATTCACCCCTCTCTTCGGGTGTGAATGTTACGGCGACGTCGGTTTCCGCATCCGGTTCGATGACGAACTCTTCTTCAAAATCCACGCTGAAGTAATCGCCTTCCACACCGATGTCGGATATGGTGAGGTTTTCGTTGCCGATGTTGCCTATGGTGAGGGTCAATTCCCGGCTCAGGTTCAGCCCGACATCTTCGAAGTCGAGTGTATCGTTGGAAAGTTCAATGCTGGGACCGGTAATGGTATAATCGGATACGTCAAGGATAAGAAGACCGCCAGTAGAGTTTGCTATAAAGGCGTAATTATCAACCACTTTAACACCTAAGGCAGTATATTCAGCCTCATAAGTTTCAACTAATTCAGGGTTTTCAGGATCTGAAATATCAATTACAGAGAAATTCCTTCCTTGAGTCCGTCCAACAAAAGCATAGTCACCTGATACAAATACATCACCTGCTAGAGGAAATTCACAGTAACCAACTTGATCCGGATTTTCGGGATCAGATACATCAATTATCCGCAATCCACCATTTTCATGATGCATGTCCCCCACGTAGGCATATTCTCCGGAGACATGAACCGCCCAGGCATACCCTCCCAAACCAATGTTCGCAACTAATTCCGGATTTTCTGGATCTGAAACTTCAATAATTCTGAAAGTACCCCCAGCGACATAAGCTATATCTCCAACAACATAAACATTACAATTGCCATAATAATCGAGGCTGCTGATTTCACTCAAATCCCCGGGATTAGAAACATCAATAAGATAAATACGATCCATGTCTAAATAATATGCGATTTCATCAACTACATGAAGACCCCTTCTGTTATTGCCACCGTTAAAATTATCAAGTTGATTTATATTTTCAATATCGGAAATATCGAGTGTGTATAAACCAGTAGTTTGTGAAATTAAATATGCAATTTCTCCGATGATATAAACATCATGACAACTATTAACACGCACATTCCAATTACCAGCAACTTCGGGGTGTTCCGGATCGGAAATATCAACTACTGTAAGCCCCTCATCTTCATCAGCAATGTATGCATAATCACCTTGGACAAAGACGTCGTGAGCTCGTTCGAGTGTTTCACATTGACCGACTTCTGTTATCTCGGCGTTTAGTGTGCTGAACAATAGAATCAGTATAATAGTTGGAAAAATAATGCTTTTAGAGTTCATGAGTTTCTCCTTTTCATTTTACTTCTCTTAAATATAGTGGTAAAAAATGTTTTTTGCAACAAGAAAAGAGTTGCTATTATGTGCTGCGGGGTGTCCTCACCCTGCGATCATTGGTACTGGTTTTCGCTGTGGGATTGTTGATTGGGATACAGTATTCCACCGGCTGACGCCAGTGGCTATTCACGCATTAATCCCTTCGGGATTTTATGCAGACTTATTTCTTAATTACTTCTTCAAATTCTTCCTGTAAATAGCGATGGATTTCATGCGAGGAACCGGTCAAACTATCGGAAGGAATATCGAAAAGGTACTTGAAGGGATCATCTTCGTTAATCGCGAGAATAGAGTGACAAAGTGTGCAATCCATCGAGATTGAATTTCCGGCATCGTCAATTAGATTCGGATTGTGGCAGCGGAAACATCCTCGATTGTTACGGTGACCAAGATGATCCGGATAACTGCCCCAGGTAATATTCATCCGATGATGAATATTACGACGGTATATATCCTGCACAACAGCAATTGCCGTATCTATCTGACCGGCTTCCGTCGATAATAGCTCGGGATAGTTCTTCCGATAGTAATTACGAATATGAGTATCTATTGATTTCATGGCGATTTCCTGATCGGGATAGTTGTTCAACAGAGCGCCAAGTGAGCGATCCTTGATAAATATCAGAGAACGATCGATCAATCCCTTCCGGATGCGCTCGTCAACAGCGTGTTCCGGGGATTCGTAAATATGAGTAGCACGATTGTGACAATCGACGCAATCAACGATGTGAACGTTCTCCGTCCGGTCATGAGAATAATTTTGTAAACGTCTGTTATGGTAACGCTTAAAAGAACCATCAGATTGACGAACATCCACCCATATCATCCGTTCCCGCATATCGTCAATCGATGCGTAACGTACTTCATTTCGTTCCGATACATGCCAGTGGCTGCCTCTTTCAAGCCCCTCTTCTCCGGAACCGATTTTCATCATCAGGGTGGTATAGGAAGGTGAGGATGCCCTGTCGCAATCGTAGTGAATAATGCTTCTGATCCGGTTTCCAAGGAACATCCTGGGCCAATGACACTTCTCACAAGTCTCGCGTGCTGGTCGGAGGTTATGCACAGGAGTGGGAATCGGTCGTTCGTAGAGGTTGAAACTCAGTGAAATTATCTGCCAGGCGCCGTTCAGCTTGGCATCGATCAGCGCACCTGCACCTTCGCCAACATGGCACTCCACGCACCTAACCCGGGCATGCGGTGATTGCCGATAGGTTGTCCATTCCGGGTTCATAACGCTGTGACATGCAGTTCCACAGAATGAAGCGCTGTCCATGAAATGGAGCGCTCTCCCACTGACACCAGCAAGTATAACCAGGTTGATCAATGTCAACAACCCGACTGTCTTCACCAGTCTTGATCCGAGTGATCCGGCTATGATGTCTTCCTCATTAAAGCGCTCGGTGAGTATGGTTTTCAGTGATTTCCCGGTGAGTTTTGCATGCCTGTGCCAGCCGAAGAGAATTAACAGTAATCCCAGAACAAACAGCGTGGGGAAGATCAGGTAGGTCAGCAGACCGAGATAGGCGTTTGTCAGCGCTCCAAGGAAGCGTGAGAGTTCCAATATCAGAAAGATGATGAGTGTGGATGTGACAAGGGAAGCACCGATTCTGCCGAAGACATTAATCGATATACCGCGAAGAAACACCATGTACATACGTTTCATTCCGATCCTACCTCAGGCGTGAACAGCTTTTCATATATCTTCTGGATTTCCCCCGATCTGATCGCCTTCTTTAACTCATCTGTCGATTGAGACATCCAGCGATGCATAGGATCGTTTCGCAGCATATTATCGATGTACGTGATGGCTTCCTTATCGCCTGTCTTTCTTACTTCAGGAATGAACTTGAAATAGAAGTGTTGAGCTACGTCGTAAATACCGTGCCACCAGGTATAGTCGGGACCCATCATTGCCGCGCCATGACGAGCTCTACGACCCTCATGATGCCAGATTTCCCAGTATATCCACTCGATCTTATTGCTGAATGCAGCAGGATTTTCGAACGAATTGTTCTTTTTCAGGATGCCGGTGATTTCTCCAGCAGGTCTGGCGAATTTCTCGTTATACAGATTTACCAACCCGTCAAACTGACGATAGTGACCATCAATGAAAGTCAGACCGTGACAGGACTGACACACATCCTTCATCTTCTCTCGCTTATGTTGCCAGTTGTCCTTGTGCTTGGAAATCGGTGGACGCAGCGTCCACGAGATCCTGCCGCCAACGTCATGGCTCGGTTGCTGAGTCCTGGTAGCGGAAATGTGGCATGTTGCACAGGTCGGAGCGGCATAGTAATCCTCTCCGACGACCCATCGGTCTGCATCGAGGTTCATCTTATCCACGTTGGTGAAGTAAACATTTCCATGCTTTGACTCTTCGTAAATCTCCTTCTGAGGGTGATCGGGACCAAGGTGGCATTTTCCGCATGTTTCAGGTTGACGGGCTTGCGATTTATCGAAACCGTGGCGAGTGTGGCAAGCGTTGCATGATCCTTTGGAACCATCCGGATTGATGCGACCGATTCCCGAATTGGGCCAACTTTCTGCAGTTAGTCTGTTAGGGGATTTCGGATCAATTTCGACTTTCGAACCATGACAGCTTTCACATCCGCTTATCGCCGCCGGATGACCTCCGGCGACATGCGCCAGATATGCGTCGGCTGATTCCAGTATCTGCCCGGCTTTGGCGTGATATGACATGCCTGTCTCATCAGCTTCCTTCGTATGACACCGACCGCAGTCCTTGGGGGTTACCAATGTGGCAATATACGTTCCCTCATGAAGGAAGGAGTCAATTTCCTTCTTATCGGCGCCATGACAATCATAGCAGGTTACATTATGCAGAGCGTGTTCCGAATTGTTCCACTGATGATAGAGTCCTGCAGAAATTTCCATGTGGCAAACCATGCACTTACCTGCCGTTTTGTCATTAGCAGTCAGACTAATGCTCAATCCAGCAATAAACGACAGGCTGACAAATATAAGTGTAAGTTTTTTCAATTGGTACACCTTTCGGTTATGATGAGTCTTCTAAAAGCTATTATAATAATGAATACCTTATAATCCAAATCTCTTCATCATCGTTCTCAGTATCATGCATTTCATACTGTATCAATTTATAATAGTTCTCTATCAATATCTTGCTATGCTTAATCGGCAGATTCGATTATACGTTCCGAAATCTACGATTTGTTATAACATGTAAGTAGATTAGGTAGTGGGCTAATTTGAATCCCCCCTCTCTATCCTCTCAGAACATTCCAAACAAACTAAAAGGAGATTAAGATGAAAGAAGATGTATCGGTATGTATTTTGCGGAAAGTTGCATCCGCCTCTCAAATA
>JABMRV010000112.1 GCA_013202285.1 bacterium
GGGGCGTTTTCTCCCTCTGAAGTGCGATAGGCGCACCAGATTGAACCGGGGAAATCCTCTTCCTGCAGAATGTGTGAACTGTAAATATAATCCTGCCAGCCCCAGCCGCAATCTGAATTACGAAGAAGATAAGGACGGGGCCACCTTCGAACATTGTGATACCAGCCCCAACCACTATCTGGTGGGGTAGTCGCCCAGGGCCATTGAATCTGTTCGGGATCGCGATCGAAATGTTCATTGAGGATTACCCGCATCATCGCGCTTGATGAGGAGGGAAGCGACCCTATGACGATGATCGCAATGAAAAGGATGAGTACAACTCTGAAAGTGAATCTAACCATGTTTTCCTCCGCTTAAGTAATGAAATCTTAATACTGGAATGTTTGAGCGCAACACAGCATACTCAATCAGTTTTAATTTATATAACTAAAATATAAAATGCAAGTGTAACACAGTCGAAGTTGTTTCAAAATCACTGGAATGCTTCGACAAAAATATGACGAGCTACAGAGAATTTCTCCGAAGTTGACAGTTCAACGCGTATGTCGAACCGGTCTGTTTTGCCGATCTTTGCGAGGATCTTCCTGTAGATTACACCCATTATACGTGCGGGGAACAACGCTTTCAACATTTCCGGTTGCAGATAACTATCCGCCCGTTGAAAGAAATCCTCAGCGCGTTCAACTTCCCATCTGACAAGCTCGACTAACTTCCGATGCTGCGCCGGTTCGAAGAGATTCTCTTCAGAGAGATCGAATTTTCCAAGATCGACGAGAGGCAGGTATATCCGGTCTCTGTTCATATCCTCCTTCAAATCTCGAAGTATGTTTGTGATCTGCATTCCAATCCCCAGATTTTCAGCATATTTCCTGCTCTGAGGGTTGTCACAGCCGAAAATCTTCAAGCAGAGCAATCCGACAGTGGAGGCGACGCGATAGCAGTATAGGTACAGATCGTCAAACGTGGAATAACGTCTCATCGTAAGGTCGGATTTGATGCCCAGAAGCAGATCACTAAAATGCTGTTTGTCGAATTTGAACCTCTTGACGGCATCAGCCAGCGACAGTGTCAGATCATCGATATACATTCCCTTGTAGCAAAGATCGAGTCTGCGCTGCAGCCTGTCGATCAATCCTGTGGAATCGTTACCGGAAGAAGCATCGGCGGCATCGTCGCCTGCACGGCAGAAAGCATATAGAGCTTCGATTCCGTAACGCTGATCTTCCGGCAGGAATACAAAGGCGTAGTAAAAATTACTTGCCGAATTCCTGACGATCTCGGCGCATTTCCGTCGTGCTTCCGCCAGTTCAAGAGCGTCGGCATCCTCTATCGATCTGGCGTTATTCAAACTGTTTCCACATTTCAGTTTTATGTCTGCGAATAGCTGTAATTGGCTGTCGGATCGCCGCACCCGACAGCATAACTTCAAGTATTTCACGAGTATAGCTGTCAGCCACGGCGGGCTGACAGCAACTTATTAGAGCCATCTATATAGTGCTTTACACACAACCTTTATTTTACTGCCGACCGTCAATTTGGTGGAACGGTTGAGGACATCATAGTTTACACGTTCAATTGCGTTAAGCGCTTCCATCCCGCCGCACCAGTACAGGGCAAGCTGCAGTCGGAGTTTTGGAGCAACCTTGCACAAAAGAGGAAAACCTTCAAGGAACAAGCGTCTGGCGCGTTCAACCTCGAAGGTCATCAATTCTCTGAATCTATCAGTGGTCGATTTATCAGCGATCTCTTCCTCTTTCACACCAAATATTTTCAGATCTTCAAGCGGGATATAGATCCGCCCACGATTCCAATCTTCGCTGACATCCTGCCAGTGGTTTGCAAGTTGCAGAGCTGTGCAAATTTTGTCGGACAGCGCAAAATAGTCAGGGTTGCGGTATCCGAAAAGTTCGAGTACGATGTGTCCGACCGGATCTGCCGAATGACGGGTGTAATGTCTCAGATCATCCCAGGTTTCCCACCGCTTTCTGTCGAGATCCATACGGAAAGCTTTAAGCAGTTTACGGAACGGATTCAGGGAAAGATCATTGCGTTTAACAGTGCCTGCAAGTGCTGAGAACAGGGGATTATCCGCATTTTCAGTCAAAATGGATTCGAGATCTTTCTCCATTCGTTCGAGGCTATCTGCGGCTTGGTTCTCATCCGGGCATTCGTCGGCAATATCATCTGCAATTCGACAGAAGGCATAGATGTTGAAGAGATCCTGGCGCAGCCTTTTCGGCAGGAAAAAGGCTGCAATACTAAAGTTTTCGTAATGCCCGCGGGCAAGCTCTTCCGATCTCAGCTCCCCGTGCGTTGTAGTGGTACCCGCAACTGCATTCACTCGGGCATCTGTTTTCATATGGCTATCAGCCGCCTACAAAGTCATAACTGGGCTGGGTTTCGAACACAGTGTCGGAAATGGTTACGGTTTCGATTTCATGCGCACCGGCAGAATTAGCTTGACGACAGGCTTCCACGAAACAATCCCAGTGGTAAAGCCCTTTCATCCCTGCCTGGCGGCTGTAAAATCGGCGGTCTTCTTCTTCGATCTCTCGCCGGCAGTACACACAATACATTTCAATCCTCCGGAATGTGATGCTTGTTGTTAATGAAAAAATGAGTTTCTCCTACAAATTACTTAGCAAATATTGTGCCTCTATTGAAACGCATTTTTTACTTCTTCGAGAATCTCTTTAACCTCAGCTCTTATTTCGTTGAGCCGTGTCTCGGATTCCGCCTCGAAGCGAAGCACCACAACCGGTTGTGTATTGGAAGCTCTCAGCAGCCCCCATCCGCCGGGCATAATTACGCGCATGCCATCGACGTCAACCACTCTGTATTTGTCTCGAAAGTGATCCCGGACCTTGTCAACGACCTGGAACTTGATCTCGTCCGGGCAGTCCAACCGTATTTCAGGTGTATTGTAGAGTTTTTTCCAGTCTTCCAACAGCCTGCTGACCGGCTTATCAGATCGGGAGATGATCTCTAACAGTCTGCAGGTTACATACAGTGCATCATCAAATCCATAGAACCGGTGGCGATAGAATATATGTCCGCTCATCTCACCGGCGAGTTCCGAGCCGGTTTCGTGCATCTTGCTTTTAATGAGCGAATGCCCGACCTTCCACATCAGTGCCTTGCCGCCATGTTTTTCAATATCATCGAACAGGAGCTGCGAGCATTTGACTTCACCTATGACAGTTGCGCCCGGTACTTCTTCGAGCAGTGCGCGGGACAGAATGGCGAGAATCTGGTCACCCCACACTACCTTGCCGGTCTCATCTATCATTCCGATCCGGTCGGCGTCGCCGTCGTAAGCCACACCGATCTCCAGACCTTCTCTGGCGATAACCTCCTTGAGATGCGACAGATTTGCCTCAATGGTCGGATCCGGATGATGATTTGGAAAGTGACCGTCCACCTTATCGAACAGCATCACCGGCTCACAACCGATATTTCTTAACACATGAACCGCGGTGATTCCTCCCACGCCGTTACCGCAATCGACCGCCAGAGAGACCGGTCTGGCAAGGGTTATCCGGTCGGAGATATCGACGATATATTCCGGGATTAAATCATATTCCTCAACTGAGCCTTTGCCCTCAACGAATTCACCATTTTCAATAATTTCACCGATTCTTCTGATCTCAGCGCCATATATCGCCGAATTTCCGAGTGTAACTTTGAAGCCGTTGTAATCCGGAGGATTATGACTGCCGGTTATCATAACAGCGCCGTTCAAGGGCAGTATGTGGGTAGCATAGTAGGAGACGGGAGTAGGTATCATGCCGAGATCGACGACCTGCATTCCGGTTGACGTCAGACCTTTGAGCAGTTGTTTGAAGATCTCCGGCGAACTTATTCTGCCGTCTCGTCCAACTGCAATCTTCACCGCACCATGCTCGATCATATAGGTCCCGACGCCTTTTCCGAGCAGTTCAACAACATCCGGAGTCAGGTCTTCACCGACGACTCCTCTTATGTCGTATTCTCGGAATATATGTCTGTTCAATTATGCTCCATGTAAGTCTATAACGTTTATTGATCCCTCCCCCCCCTGCTATTGCAGGGGGGGGAAAGGGGCATAAGCACTAAGATAAGAATAAAGTGATGCTATTTTTTTCCTCATTCCCACTTTCGTGGGAATGAGGAAAAACAGATCATCCCTTAAGTTAGCACTTATGGGGTAAGGGGGGAATGAATAATCACTTCACTAAAACCATCTTAACCGCCTTGCTGAAGCCTGCTGCCTGCATATTGCAGATATACACACCGGCAGGATAATCGAGACTGTTCCATGAGATCGTATGATAACCTACAGGCAGCCTGCCATCGATCAGCGTTTCGATTGCATTACCCGTCAGGTCGATGATTCTAAGGCTGACAAGCCCATCTCGATGCAGCCCGAATCTGATGTTCGTCGTTGAGTTGAACGGGTTGGGGAAAGAAGGATGAAGGATGAAGGATGAAGGATGAAAAAATAAGGGGGCGGGCGGCACGGAAACCGGGTCGGGACCTGTCTTAACCAGCCAGAAGTCACTCGATCCTGCGCCGAACGAATTGGTTACTGCTGTTAATGCGAACCCTCCGTCATCCGTTTGAAAAAGCTGAGAATACGTGCCGTCGCCAGCGTAGCCACCGAATGTTCGCGACCAGAGGCTGTCACCATTATCGTCAGTCCTAACAAGCCATAAATCGGCTTCTCCTGCGCCGAACGAAAGAGTTGTTCCTACTAATGCGAATCCGCCATCATCTGTTTGTAAAATGTCAGAGCAATTGTCGAACGCTCGGCCGCCGTAAGTGCGCGACCAGAGGCTGTCGCCGTTAACATCTATGCAAAGAAGCCATATGTTGCGTCTGCCCTCGCCGAACGAATAAGTACCTCCGACCAGAGCGAACCCTCCGTCCGCAGTTTGTATAATCGAGTAGCACTCATCAATTGAGCTCCCTCCGTAGTTACGAGTCCAGAGACTGTCTCCGTTTTTGTCAGTGCGCAGCAGCCCAAAGTCTACACTCCTCTCCTGTCCCAAACTATGGGTTATTCCGACCAGCAAGAATCCACCGTCCTCGGTCTGAATCAGGGAATTACAAGCGCTGAGCGGTATTCCCCGGTATCGGCGCAACCAGCGAGTATCGCCATTATCAGCAATGATCGCCAACCACGAATCGGAAGTGTTGCTTTCGCAACGGCCCCCAAGCACCAAATCACCGTCCATCGTTTGAACCACAACACTACAAGACCCATACCCTCCGACATCGAGTCTTCTTGACCAGAGACTGTCGCCATTCTCATCCGTCCTCAGCAGCCAGGGATAATTTTCTGACAAGTCGGGATTGACAGTGCCACCCGCAAGCGCAAATCCCCCGTCTGAAGTCTGGACAATTGAATTACATAGATAGAGCCAATCACCACCATAGATTCGTGACCAAAGGCTATCGCCGTTCTCGTCCGTCCGCACCAGCCAGATACTGATTTCCTCTACGTCGAAAGACAAGGTATAGCCTGCCAATGCGAACCCTCTATCTGATGTTTGGACGGCGCTAAAACAGACATCACCGTATTCTCCTCCATAAGTGCGCGACCACAGGGAGTCCGGCTGAGCGTGGGTTGTGCCTGCGATTGCAAGCATGGTAATCATGAACAAAAGGATTGTTCTGTGCATTGTTCGATCTCCTATTTCATTTCTGGTTCTGTCAGGTCTCCGCACCCGACGCTTTTTATTGTACGTTCCCGCCAGGTTTCAAGCGAAGCGTAAC
>JABMRV010000113.1 GCA_013202285.1 bacterium
AGGGAATGACCTTTGAATAGCCGTGGGCGTAAGCCCACGGAGATGATTATAAGATAAGTTCACGATCCCGACTTATTCGGGAGTCGAACAGTACATAGCTTTTAATTCCCGTTTATTTAATCCGTCAGCTGACGGATTGTGATAGGATTGCATTCTCCACCACCGGCTGACGCCGGTGGCTATTCACTGATTAATCCCGAATAAGTCGGGATTTTATATGGATACAATAACCCACACGAAGCAACGAAGTACTAAATAATTACAGGAATTATGCAGGAAAAGCATCAGAATAAACCTCGACCTACAGAAAGAGAGCGTTTCGGCGCCGATCCGGCGGTTCGTGCCGTAAAGGTAGGATCGCTGACGATTGGCGGAGGAGCGCCGGTAATTGTCCAGTCGATGTGCTCGACCGATACACGCGACCTGCACGCAACGCTGGCTCAAACGCTGCGACTCGTTCAGGCTGGTTGTGAGATGGTGAGGGTAGCGGTTCCGGATGAGAAAGCATCGGCGGTGCTGCCGGATATCGTCAGGGAAGCCGGCGTGCCGATTGTGGCTGACATACATTTTCATTACCAGCGTGCGCTTGAGGCGATTGCTGCCGGTGTTGACAAGGTGCGCATTAATCCTGGTAATATCGGTTCACGCGACAGGGTGAAGGCTGTAGTCGATGCTGCCGGAGCTGCAGGTGTGCCAATTCGCATCGGCGTCAACTCGGGTTCTCTGCCGGAGGATATCCTCGAACGCGATAATTACAGGGTTACTCCAGAGGGAATGGTCGATGCCGCCTCTCGCGAGGTTGAGGCGCTGGAAAGAGAGGGTTTCAGGGATATCGTGGTGTCGATGAAAGCCTCCGATGTCATGACCATGGTCGAATGCAACAGGCTCTTTCGCAGCAAGTGCGATATTCCGCTCCACCTCGGTGTAACCGAAGCCGGGTTGACTGGTTATGGTTCAATAAAATCGGCGATTGGAATAGGAACACTTTTGCTGGATCGTATCGGCGAGACGATCCGGGTCTCATTGACAGCAGAGCCCGAAGAAGAAATACAGGCTGCCTGGTGGATACTTGAAGCGACCGGCGTCCGGAGACGCAGTCCTGAACTGGTTTCATGTCCCACCTGCGGAAGGGTTGAGATCGACATGATAAAACTGTCGATGGATGTGATGAAGATGCTTGAGGGTATCGAGATACCGTTTAAGATTGCTGTTATGGGGTGTGTAGTCAACGGACCGGGAGAAGCTCGCGACGCCGATATCGGGCTTGTCGGTGGCAAGGGCAAGGGTCTGATCATGCGGCGTGGTGAGATTATTAAGAGCGTCCCGGAAACTGAATTACTATCGGCATTCAAAGCCGAGCTTGAAACACTCTGCAAAGATTACAAACAGGAAGACTGAAAGTTATCCTTGATCCTCAGGGTGGAGTCTGCGGTGGTGTTCGTCGTGTCATTGAGGCGGCAGAAGAGGAACTGGCGAGAAGCAAAAACCAGGTATATATACTGGGGGACATCATACATAATGAACGTGAAGTCGAACGGTTGAACAAAGCAGGTCTCAAAACGATCTATATCGAAGACCTCGACGATTTCGAGCCTTCATGCGAGGATGCGAGGATTCTAATCCGTGCGCATGGCGAACCTCCCGAAACGTTTAAAAAATTGGATCGGATGCCTGTTAAGGTGATTGACAGCGCCTGTCCGGTTGTGGTTAAATCACAGAATCTCGCTGATAAGTACCACCGCGAAGGCTACCAGGTCGCTATAATCGGTAAACACGGTCACCCTGAGATGATAGGAATCGTGGGGCACACCAATAAGGAAGCGGTGATCGTGCAGTATGATGAGGATGTGAAGAAATTGGAGCGCGGTAAACCCACGCTGGTCATGTCTCAGACAACGATTTCATTGGATAAGTTCAATGAGATGACACGCAAGATTGAAGACTGGGTGGGTGAGATAATTGTCCGGAATACGATATGCAAATCGGTTATTAATAGAGGGGAAAATCTCAACAAGTTTGCCCGCCAGGTGGATGTGCTGCTGGTTGTGGGAGGACACAAATCCTCCAACACCCAGATGCTGCATGACGCCTGTAAAACTATAAATCCACGCAGTTATCATGTCGCGACTCCCGAGGAGATCGAACTGTCATGGTTCAACAGCAGCGACCGGGTCGGCATCACCGGATCGGCTTCGACACCGCTCTGGCTGCTTGAGGAATTCGTCGAAACGCTTGAAAGATGGATTGAAACCCGACTTGCAAGCAAGTCGGGCCACCCGACAAACCACCCATTGATCTGAAAGAAGTATCAACTGCTGTTAAACCAGATCGGTAAATCGGCAAACCGGTGTTTCATCTCATCGATGCAGTAATGTTCAAGTTCCTCGGCAGTATCAAACTCGAAAGCCTTCTCAGCGAAATCCACCGCCTCTTCATAGCTCATCGAACGGATAATCTTCTTAATCTCACCCAACGCCAGCGGACTTACGGACAGTTCATTCAGTTTCAATCCGACCAGCAGCATGGTTGCTGCCGGATTTGCCGCCATCTCACCGCACATTGCAACGTCAATACCTGCTGAATGCGCTGCCTCAACGGTTGTTTTTATCATACGGATCATGGCTGGATGAAGAGGTCTGAACAACATCCTGACCCGCTCGTTTCCACGGTCGACCGCCAGAACGAACTGAGTGAGGTCGTTGGTGCCGATGCTGAAAAAATCAACCTCCTCCGCTATGCTGTCAGCCATAACCACCGCGGAGGGCAGTTCGATCATGGCGCCGATCTCAATATCCGGATTCATTTCGACCTGTTCGGTTTCAAGTTCGCTCTTGACCTCTTCGAGCATCTCCTTTAATCGCCTGATCTCATGGACATCGGAGATCAGTGGGAACATTATTTTAGTCGGACCGGCAACGGCGGCTCTCAGCACTGCCCGCAACTGTGTTCTCAGCAGATTGGGATGGTCGAAGAAAACCCTGATCGCACGCCAGCCCATGAAGGGATTGGGTTCGGCTGGTAACGGCAGGTCGGTGAAGACCTTGTCACCGCCGAGATCGAATGTCCTGATGGTTACCGGGTGCGGAGCGACTGATTCGATGACCTTCCGGTAATCCCGGTACTGATCCTCCTCATCGGGGATCACGTTGCGTGTGAGAAAAAGGTACTCCGACCGGAACAGACCGATCCCTTCGCCGCCGTGTTTGAGAACAGCGCCCGCTTCGCCCGGCAGCTCAATGTTTGCTTTCAGAAAAATCCGATGTCCATCGGTCGTCTCTGCCGGAAGATGCTCGATATCCGACAGGCTCTCTAAGTATTCCTCATATCTTTTTCGTTTAACTATATAGCTTTTGGTTGTAAGCTTCTGTGGATTGAGAATTATCTTGCCGGAATTGCCATTGACAATAATTCTGTCGCCGTTTTGAACGAGAGTTGTCAATTCTCTGAGTCCAACCACCGACGGAACTTCCAGCGAACGAGTCAGGATAGCCGTGTGCGATGTGGATCCTCCCAAATCGGCGGCGACTGCTTGAATGTTCTGGCGCAGCAGGTGGATCACATCTGACGGGAGGAGATCATCGGTAACGATTACTGCAGGATGTTCTAACGGTCCGATTGTTACGTCTCCCTTGCCCAGGAGGTTCTTGACAATTCGATGTCCCACATCGCGGACGTCCTGTGCTTTACAGCGAAAAACTTCATCATCCATGGCAGCGAAGGCGTCATGGAAACTGTGTGCTGTCCGATGAACAATTGCCTCTGCGTTCAGTCCATCTTTGCGTATGCCGCGTCTGATCATTCCGGTAAACTCAATATCGTCCAGCATCGCCGATTGCGCCTCAAATATCCGTGCCACAGCCTCGCCAACCAGTTTAGCCATTCTGTTGCGTAGAGCTGTTAGTTGCCGCCTGGTCTGCTTCAGACTCTCCTCAAAGCGTTCAATCTCGGACTCCAGCATTGTTTTGGTAACCGGGTATTCACGGAACTCCGGTTCATCATGCTTGAAGAGGAAGACTTCACCGATGGCGATTCCCGGCGCCGCGGGTATGCCTGTTAATGTTTTTTCTGCCAAACTCTCTTCCTAACGAATAGGATTAGATTTATTAGGTTCTCCTTCCCATAATCCCCCCGGTTACCGGGCGGGGGGGAATTGAAGGGGGGGTCTTATTATAGTTGTTTAATCATTATATCGTCATTCCGGTGAAACAGACTATCCGAGAATGGAAATAAACTGCGTTCTGTCAGGTCTTGCGCCGCCAGGCGTGTGACCTGACAGATCCACCCACTCGTGTTGTTAGTTGTTAATTCAATACTTACCGTCGGGTCACATCCCGCGGTGCGGGACAAGACCCGACGGAACGCACTCGATATTCTATTCTCAGACAGACTGCTGCGCGGGAATGACACAGAGGAACTTTATCAATAAACACTATTTCACCAGTACCACCTTTTTTATCCGGTTTCCATCAACACTATTCAACCCGATCAGGTACAAACCGCTCGGCAACTTTTCGGCATTCCACTGAACGCGATATGTTCCTGCATCGTATTTGCCGAAAGCCAGAATTCCCACTTCCCTGCCAGAAAGGTCGTATGTTTTTAGCGTTACCTCTCCTGGGCTTTCGATTGAGAATATAACCGTCAGACTGCTGTTGAATGGATTTGGATAGAGCGAGTTAATGCCGAATTCGACCGGAAGGGATTCCGCCTCAACCGCAGCAACTCCCCAGCCGTCGTTAATCCAGCCCTCGCCGAAACCATCAAGCCAGTGGAGGGTGAGTTCTTTGCCATTGGAGAGACATATAACCGGAGATTCTCCTTCGACGAGACCTTCAACTGCACCAGTGGTTGAATCGTCACCTCTGAGGGTGATTCCGCATCTGCCATCACGGTCAACCACACCTCGCCCGACAATAATGCCCTTGCCGTTGAAGGCTTCGAGACGAGTGCCGGGATTGAGACTCTCAGTCAGGAGGAGCAGGCTGTATGAAGAGCCGGTGCCGGGAATCTCCGACAACCAGGTAATCTCGTCATCACTGTAATAATTCAGGTAAGCCGCTCTCTCATCTCCGAGTTGATAGACAAACCTCACATCGGTGTCAACATTCACATAGTAACCGGTGCCCTCATGCATGGGGGGCATATTCGAGAAATCCCAAGCCGGGATATAAAAACCGTTTCCTCCGCTCTTGGCGATGACGAGAGCGTCACCCAGTCCGGCGAGAGCAGTCCTCACATCTACAGCCTGTCGGGGGAGATATGATATCAAGTTCCAGCCTTCGGACAGATCGATCGGAGTATCCCAGGGGATAACTTCGCCTTCCACCTGCAGAACACAATCCCCCGCCATCTTCATCTTGTAACCCTGCAATCCCTGCCAGGGCTGGAGGTTGTTATATCCCGTTTCGGGATGATAGAAACTGCCGAAACCGTCTTTGATTAGAATCAACAAATTTTCAGATACGAGAGGTTCCATCAACTCAGGGATGTCTTCCTCGGTAGGCTGCACGTTCAGAGAAACACTGTTCCAGCCGATTTTGAGTCTTATATTTCGCTGGGATAAACCTCCCTCACCGGTAATTGAAAGATCCACCTGTACGACGTTCTCCCCGCCGATGCCGTCATGCGTAAAGAGCAGCTCGGCTGAGTAGTCGGTTTCCGGAAGCATTCCTTCACTGCTGAGAGTTACCGTGAACTGCTCGTGGTCGTTGGCTTCGAGGACACCCTCGACCGGATCGACTGTAATCCAATCCGTCCGTGAGGCGAGATGAAAGATCGTCAGGTGATCGGGAGACTGTATAATGCTGACCATAACCCAGCTATACGGATCATAGCGGTTGGTGACGGATATGCCGCCGGGACGGCATTCCGCGATGAAGTCGATCTGTGCCGCAGACAGCATCTCGCCGTTGTCGGGATTAATCTTGAATATTTCCAAATCTGTCTCATCGCCGCGTGAGAATGAATAGAGGTTGTATCCATCCGGGGCTTCGGTCCAGTATGCCAGTCCGTATGTGCGCAGATCGCCCGGACGTGCAATCTCTGCCTGCTGGTTGCCGTTGACGTCGATGCCGATGAAATTTGAGGTGATATTCGCCGTCCAGAACAGGTTTCGATCCGGATCCCAGGTCAGATTGCGATAGGATTGTGCGTCGGTTTGCATTGACGTAATCAATTCTCCTCCGGTGGTGAAGCCATAGAGGATGCCGCTGACGTCGTCTCCGCCCCATAGCAATGTGCCGTCCCAGGTCAGGTCGCGGATGCCATAACGTGACTCGCTGAACTGCTCGAACCGGCGTTGGAGTTCGCCGTCGCTGTTAAGAACGTATATATAATTAATATTCTCACCGTTGTTACCGCCCGAAACATAGAAACAGCCATCCGCGAAAACTATGCCGTTGATAAAGGTGTCCTCAAGGAGTTCCTCAAGGTTTGTCGAATCTCTTAGCTCCCACGGCTCGGCATCGACTCCTTCAGGGAATACTCTCTCTATCGACCATCTGAGAGGTCCATTGCCAATGTTTGAGATCTCTCGCCCGATTTCCAACCGATCATCCGGTTCAAGCGAAACTTCGATTATTCCAGGTTCGATTCTGAATTCTGAATACAGCAGGGCAAAGTCGATTGTTACGTCGGCTTCGTTCTCGATGACTACTTCGCGCTCCCACATAGGCAGGTAATCTTCGGCGGTCACCACCAGATCGTAAGTCCAGGCGGGAATTTCGGGGAATTCATATTCACCATTTTCATCTGTTTCAGTGAAGTAACGATAATAATCGACGGTTACGACCGCGTTGGCAACCGGCTGTTCAAACTCCGCTTCTATCACCCTTCCATGCAGTCTGCCGAAGCCCTCAACCACGAACAGCGACCACGGCAGCTCAACATACAACATATTACGGGCATTGGATTCCAGGATGACTACACCCTCATACTCACCAAGTTCCAGCCCCTCCGTTTCCGCTGAGAATGTCAATACGCCCAATTCGCGGGGATTGACCGTCAGCTCAGCCGGTTCAACCGACAGCCAGTTTTCCAGATCTTCTGGGATAGTCACAAAGCAGGTTACCGCATAAACGTCGTCATCCTCTTCGGTTGTGTTTGTGACCTCCAACTCGAACTCACCAGTCTGACCGGAGGCGACCGGACCGAAGTCGATGACTTCCGCAGATAGCTCAGCCTCACCACCGTAGAGCGGCGCGTCCGATTCTACCCAGCCCGGATCGGCTGCATCCTCACCGTTGTTGGCGCCAAGCCTGGCGTCGTTGCCTGTTTCGGACAGGTCTTCGACAGTCTGACCCTCGCCCTCGTCGAATCGCCAGTAGCCGATCAGACCATCTTCCTGCCCTGACAGCAGCGCGCTCATCGTGCGTCGTATATCGTCTTCGTCACGGGCATAGTTCCAGATGCGAACCTCTTCGATAATCCCTTCGAACCAGTCTGTGTTCACGTTGCCCAGTCTGCCGAAGAATACGTCGGTGTCATATCCCGTGATTGAGCCTTCGATCTCCGTTTCGCCTGCCAACTCGCCGTTCATATAAAGCTTTATAATCTCACCGTCATAAGTAGCGGCAAGGTGGTGCCATTCACCTAGTTCAATCATTCCCTGGTCGGACCTCGCTGAGTTTGCATTGTTGTTGATGGTAAAGCAGATTCCCACATAACCATCCTGATGACGGTTCAGCAACCATTGATAATGAGGCGCCTGGTGAACAACATACGGTTTATTGATGATGGAGTCCCACCTGTCGCGAGCCGTTACCTGATCCGGTTTGATCCAGACTTCCAGTGTGATATGCTCGCAGTTGTAAACGTCATCTCTCGCTACAAATGTGTGATCTCCCTGATTGCCGTCCGAAACATAGTCCAAAGCATGACCGGCTTGAGCGTAGATCGCACTCGGAAGGCTGCAGAAAATAATGACAAGTAATAAAATAATTGGTTTCATTGCTGATCTCTCTTTTTGAACAGTAGTCTGTACCCTTGTGGTGCAGGTTGAAAAGAATCCCGGACTACAAGAGATCCGGGCTACGAGCTTCCATTTTTTGCCTTGCCTTAAGCTCTTGAGATGTTGTCCCATAGTATCCCTTGATGCCGCAAGATATTACAAAACCAAAGAATATAAGACCGATACCGAGGACTCCGTCCCATCCAATCTTAGGATACAGAAGGAAAAGACCTGGTGTAAAAAGAGCAGCGCCGATCATTCTTCTGATACTCTCTGGAGACTTAAACTCTGTCCAGCCGAGTTCCATTAGTTACTCCTGTTTTTTCATGACTTAAGTTGATTTGAAAGCGTCCTGCACCGACTCTGAAACAGGATCAGCTCTTAGCGTTTATCTCTTTTCCACATAGCATTCATTTTATAATATACTGTCAGTGCTCCAACACCACAGAGCACACCAAGACCATAGAGAACTACTGATCCTGTTTCCCTTCCTACGGCTACAAAGACTATGCATCCGGCGGCTAGCTGGAGAATTATATAGGTTACTACAATCATTTTAAGTAATTTCATTCATTACTCCATCTCAAGTTGATTTGAAAGCGTCCTACACAAGCCTGAAACAGGATCAGCTATCGTTTATCAACCGGTCTTGAATCCCATGGATTGCCATCCGAAATACACCACAGAATAAACAATCCCAATACTAATAATACAGCGAACACAACCCAACACCAAAAGAGCACATCAACAAAAGCGTCGGATACTTGTATCCCTACTATTACCATAAATAATGCGAATATAGCGAAGATTAATGCGGGCACTTTAAGCTTTTCAGGGAACTTCATTGATTACTCTGAATTTAAGTTGATTTGAAAGCGTTCTATACACGTTCTAAAGCCTCTCTGAAAAGTTCACAATCGGGGGGGATTGGTCAAGCTTACATACTTAACAGCATTCACTTACGGCTGAGCCGGTTGAGGTACATTGACAGTGAAACTGCGCGGTACATTATCGCTGTTCGATCCCCACATCACCGCACCCTGCTTGTCGGCGGCGGACAGTTTCCAGAACAGCTTACCGCCGGTGCCTATGACATCCTCGGGAACTGTGAATTCGGTTCCCTTTATATCGCGGAAAGTGCCCAGTCCGGTTGTAAAACTGGCATCGGAGGCAATAACCACAGTGTACGTAACCTCGTCGCCGGGATCGACGTCTTTCGCCTCAGTCCAGCTCAGCTTGACACTCTTGCCGTCGATCTGTGCTCCATCGGCAGGAGATGAAATTTCAAAGGCTTGCGGAGCATCATTTTGGATGTTGTGAATGAAGCTTGCCGGTGATGAAAAGACCGATTCAGCGCCTTCGTCATCGACCGCACTGACGCGCCAGTACCATACCTGGTTGTCACCTAAACCGTCGGGTGCGGTGGTTGTTACTCCGGCTCCGGTACTCAGACCTATCACTTCATTCGCAGGAGAGAACGACCTGCTTCGTGAAATCTGTATCCTGTATGTCAGTTCATCCGACGGGTCAAACGGGTCGGGGTCGTTTGCAGCCTCCCATTTGAGGGTAACCGAAGTTACCTGTTCGTTATCGGACGGTTCAAGCAGATTTTCTATCTTATCTGGCGGGTCGTTCCGCGAGTTAAATGTAAAGCTGCGTACTTCTGCCGATGGGAGTCCTGTCGAACCATCATCATCAACCGCTTTCACCCGCCAGAACCAGGTCGTGTTGTCTTCGATATTGGTCGGCGAGGCTGTTGTTACGCTGGGTTGTGTTCTTAGCTCGACTATTTTTCCGCTGAAAGCCCTGTCTCTTGAGAATTCAACCAAGTAGGAAAGTTTATCAGGTGTGTCGGTTAAATCCAGATCCTCAGCGGGACTCCAGGCGAGCTTGACGGATGTTATTTCCGGACCATCCTCAGGTTCGAGAAGCGCGGCAACCACGCCCGGAGGATTATTCCCGGCGTTGTAGATAAAGCCTTTGATTCCCGACACAGGACCTTCAGCGCCGTCATCATCTACTGCCCGGATGCGCCAGAACCAGTAGCTGTCATCCTTCAAGCCATCGACATTTATACTTATGACTCCCTGACCGGTTTTGACGGTTCTTATTTCACCGGAGAAGTCCTTCTCCATGCAGAGTTCAATGGTGTAAGACAACTTTTCAGGCGGGTCGGTAAGGTCTCTATCCGGTGCGGCTGTCCACTTAAGCTCAACTGTTGCAACCTCTTCGCCTTCAACTGGTGAGGTCATTGCAGGAACTGTGCCGGGAGCATCGTTCTGAGTGTTGAGGATGAAGCTCGTTACCGGGGAGTATTCACCTTGGACGTTTTCGTCATCTATAGCCTGTACTCGCCAGAACCAGCGGTTGTCATCTGTCAAATCGGCAGGTTCAGCAGTAACAATTCCGGCTTCAGTTGAAACCTTGATTATTTTTCCCGTGAAGCCCTTGTCAAGGGACAACTCAACTGAATACCTGAGCGATTCAGATGTGTCGAAGACATCCCGGTCAACGGCTTTTTCCCATTTCAGTGTCACCAACCTGACTTCCTGGTCAGGCGTGGGTGAAGTCAGCGCTGGAACCGCATCAGGCGGATTGTTCGCCGCGTTGTATATGAAACCGCGAATCTCGGAGACCGTCCCCGCAGCGTCGTCATCATCGACCGCTCTGACTCGCCAGAACCACCAACTGTCGTCCTTGAGACCGGTGGGGGAGACGCCGGTGACCATCGGTTCGGTTATTATCTCGGTTATCTCACCACTGAAATCGCGGTTGAGACAGAACTCCACTCGGTAGGCAACCGCGGCGGAGTCGGTAATATCCTTATCGGAAGCCGCTTCCCAGCTCAGTATTACGCTTGAGATCTCCTCGCCTTCGTCCGGTTTGGTGAGCCCCGGTATCTCACCCGGCGGATCGTTCCTGGAGTTAAACATGAATCCCTTGACAGGCGACACGGGACCTTCAGCACCTTCATCATCGGCAGCCCTGACTCTCCAGTACCAGCGGGCGTCGTCCTTCAGACCTACCGGTGAATGAGTTGTAATCCCCTGCTCGATGTTGACAGTGGCAATATCGCTCCTGAAGACGGGATCCATTGTTATCTCCAAGGTATATGCGATCCGCTGCGGAGGATCGGATATATCAACGTCGGAAGCTTCATCCCAATCCAGTGTTATGCTCGAAACCTCGATGTCATCTGCTGGTGATAGTATTCCACTGACTGCACCGGGGTTGTCATTGACCGGATTGTAGAAGAATGTCAGTTGCTCGCTCCAGTCCGATTCAATGCCATGCTCATCTATGGACTTAACGCGCCATTTGTAAATCTGGTCGTCCTGCAGATCATCTTTCCAGGTTGTTATGGGGATCGAGGTTTCCTCTATACCCTCAGCGGATACTACATCCATCGCTTCAGGTTCGAGTTTGATGCCCACCTGGATTGTGTAAGTGATTTTATCCGTCGGATCGGGGTCAGTGGCTTGGTTCCAGATTATCACTCCGTCACTGAGCAATTCAGCTATTTCGATAGGCGGAGCAGGTTGTGGTGTCAGTGGATCAGGTATCGACGGTCTGGTGTCGAGGGTGAAACTTTCTATGACTGAAGCGGTTTCAAGCCCGGTGTTGTCAACCGCGGTTACCCTCCAGTAGTAAGTGGTATTCTCAAGAGGATATGCTGCCGTATATGTCGGATCGGTGAGATTCTCAACGACAACTGCACCGCCAAGATCGGGCGATGTTCCGTATTCAATGCGATAGGTGATTGATGACATGAAGTCTATATCTTCCGATGCAATCCACTTGAATTCGATAGGTCCGAGGTAGTTCAACAACTCGTTCGAGGCTGGAGTTGTCAGTTGTGCAACGGTAGGAGAATCTTCGACCACGTTCACGAGGAACGGCTGCATCGGATTCCAGTCGGATACTGCCCCGTCATCATCGCGAGTTCTAACCTGCCAGAACCAGAGCGTGTTATCCTTCAGAGGATCGGGGACATCGAATTCGGTAATTCCCGCTCCGGTGGCGTATTCGAGCTTTGAATCCTTCTCAAACTCTTCATCGTAGTCAAGCCTGATGTCATAGACCAGTTTTTCGGGAGGATCAGTCAGGTCGATGTCCGAAGCAGCGTTCCAGTCGAGGCTTGGATTCCGGTTTCGTATTACACTGCTATCGATCGGTGCGAAAGGTCCTGCAGGTGAACCCGGTGCATCGTTTTCCCTGTTGAAACGGAAGATCACTGGTTCGCTGTAAGCGCCGTCGTAGCCATGATTATCCGTAGCGTGCACGCGGAAATAGTAATCATGATCGTCGTCAAGTTCCTCCTGTCCCGTTAGCGAACCGACGGCTGCGGTCATGATACCTTCGGAATGCGGAAGCTCTTCCACATGAACCAGCGGGGAAGCGAATGATCTGTCCGGAGCGAGTTCAACTGTGTAAGTAAGTATATCGACCGGGTTGGGATCTGTTGCTCCGGTGAATTGCAGTGGATCGTCCGGCATCAGTTCTTCGGGCATCGGTGCGGCTGCAGGTACGGTCGGAGTGGTGTTGGTGCGGAAGCTGAATCCGGACTGAACGACAGTCTCAAGACCGGTGTTGTCAACTGCAGTGACACTCCACCGGTAGCCCAGTTCGTTCGTCAGACCTTCTTTGAAGTTGAAAAAGGTTTTCGCTGTTTTGGCGGTGAATTTCTCACCCTCATCAGGAGACAACTCAACCCTGTAGATAATGGACGATTCCCAGTCGGGATCGCTGCTGGAAGCCCAGTTGAACTTTAGAGAATCAAGTTCAACTATAAGGGAATCCTGCCGTGGGAACTGGAGCGAGAATGGTGTCGGATTATCTTCAGCGTAGTTGACGAGTACGCTGTCAACTGTATTCCAATCGGACACTGCCTCTTCGTTGTCTCGGGTGCGGATGCGATAGTACCAGAGCAGATTGTCGTCAAGTGGAGCGACCAGTTCGGTTCGCCCGGCTTGTGAGGTGAAAGTTCTCACTTCCCCGGTTTCAAATTCACCGAGTGTACACTGGAGATCGTAAACCAGTGTAGAGGCGGGGTCCGAGAGATCGGGATCGGAACTCTCCGTCCATCTGAACATAATGTCGGTCGTACCCATCACTGTGTCCGGAGGTGCCGTTATCGCATCGACTGCTGCGGGAGGATCATTATAGCGATTGTAGAAGAAGGAACCCTGAAGGCTGAATTCACTTGCTGCCGTGTGATTGTCCCGTGATCGGACTCGCCAGTAATAAACATGATTATCGACAAGCGCTTCCCATCGATTCAAGCTTTCAACCGGTATAGCTATTTCCGTCCATTTTGTTATTTCAGCAGTTACTTCTACGAGTTGATCCGTTTGGTAGATCTCCACCTCGTAAAAGATCAGGTCGTCCGGATTGGGATCGCTGCTGCTTTCCCATGTTAAAAGATCGGGCGGCATCCTCTCCTCACCCGCCATCGGAGCATCTGGAACCGGTATCGAGGGAGTGGTATCGACATAGAAATTTCCAACTGAAGACGAAACAGTTGTTCGTTCTGTGTTATCGGTTGCAATTATTCGCCAGAAGTACTCAGTAGCATTGTCGAGGGAATCGGGGAGTGTGAAGCTCGTCGGTTCAAGGTCTGTATAAACTCTGGCATCACTGAAGGTGATTGTTTTGTCAATCTCCACTGTATAGCGTACATAAGACAGCGGATCGGGATCGATGGCGGTTTCCCATTCGATGGTGGGATGCAGGAGATAAATATCGGCTCTCTCAAGGGGATATTTCAGGTTAAACGGATCGGCGGGTTCTTCGATTGAGTTTGTCCAGAACCGGCGAAAATCGCTCCAGGGACCTTCTTCGAGCGGATCTGAAGCCTTGACGCGGAAATTATAACCGGCGTTTTCAACGAGGCTGTTCGCTATTAACAAGCTCACCTGAACGGGTGGCGCAGGTGTTCCTGCCTGCGGATCCGCTGCTGAACAGGAGGGGAGTACACCACCCTGACTGCCGACCATTTTCTCATCTTCGAGGGTGTAAACCTCAAAGCGATAGGTTAGCGAATCATCTTCTCCGTCCTGTGAAACCAGCGCGAATAACTCCGGCGTGAGCGTGGGAACGAGTTCATCGGCAGCCGGTCTATCGGGTTGTGGCACTGTCGGAAGACTGTTCAATCGAATGAGCAGGTCGACGGTATCGCTCCAGAAACGATCATTGTTGACGTTCAACTGGGTAATGTAGCTCCTGCCGTCTTCAAGCTGAGTACCTGTGTATATGACCGTCTTTACTTCCGTTTGCACCTCACCCGTGTCCCATATAGGGCTGCCGGTAATCTGTCCGTCGATTGCAGAGAAAACCTTGAGTTTATAACTCATTTGCGGTTCTTCGATAACGTCGAAGTATCTCCAGGTGAAAACAGGCACGTGGTCTATAAGGTGAAGGAGATCCGCTGGACCGGTATTATCGACGGTCAGATCCTCCGCAAGCGGTTTTGGCGACATGGTGCGATAACGAGCTACAACATCGGGTGCAGACGGTGCAAATATCTCGACGTGACCTCCCTCGTAATCGCTGATGGCATATTTTTCCTGATCGGTTACCTCTGCAACTCGCCCCCTGCCAATCCAGACGCCGCTGTTTTCAGCGGTCTCGCGCAGCGACATCACGATGCCGTCAGGATCGTATTCCGATGTGATCCTAACCCGGACGACATCACGAAAATAAGGATTTGAATCCAAGCCGTTGAGGCGAATCCTGAGAGGCGCTCCTTCGGCAACACCGCGCGGTATCTCGTCATAATAATAGTCGTTACGACAGAGAATTATTGAATCAACGCTGGCGGGATTAGTAGGATGCTGGGTAGGAGGCGCCCAGTAGTAAGGATCATGGTAGATGTGATGTTCTGCAGCATCGACCCGACTGTCGCGGATGATGTCTGAGAAGGAGAAACTGTTGGGATCTCCCCAGAAGTTGTCGGTTGCGTCGATATCCTTGTTGACATTCTGAACCCAGATCTCAACACCCGTAGATTCAAACGTATCAAAGATATTATCCTTGATTTCAGCGTCAATTCGATTGGATAGAAAGAGTGTGTTCGATCTCTCCGGCGATCTGTTTCCAATGAAACAATTCCCGCGAATGATCAGCTTCGGAACAAGAGATGCATAAATGGCTCCGCCATGCGCCTCAGATGAGTTTCCCAGGAAACGATTTGATAGAATATCCGCGGATGCCATCGATATGTAGATGCATCCGCCGTGATCGTCTGAACTGTTGTAAATGAATGAGTTGTTCCGGAGGACGACATGTGCATTCAGGCTGACTCCGATAGCTCCACCACGGATGGCGTGGTTTTCGGTTATCAGGCAGCCGCCGATCAACGGTTTTGCCTTGGTTGAGCAACGGATAGTGCCGGTTTCTCCCGAACAATTCCGGATGGTGGAATTAATAATGATCGGATTCGAATCGGATATTTCAATTGCTGAACCGCTTTCAACCGGACCGCCCGCGTATTCAATGATACAGAATTCAAGCAGCGATACGGTCAGGGTATCCAATTGTACCGGTTCCGCCTTCTCCTCTTTGATGATGCCTTTATACTCTTTGAAATCTCCGTCCTTAGTCTCATAGAAATATACTCCATCCTGTCTCTTATAATAATCACCGATTTTGGTATATGTGTTACCCTGTCCATCCTCGAATATCTCAGGTTCTTTGCGAATGATCTCGTCTGCCTCTTTCACAGGTTTAGACGACCAGGAACCGCGGAAATACAGCCCGCCCCAGGCGCCTTTAGACTGTTCACCTGCCGAAGTAAAACGGATGCTGTCTTCAGGTGTGCCGCGTGCGACGAGTTTCCCCATAATAATAATCCCTGCATCTTCAGCAAAAAGGAGTTCTACCCCCGGTTCGATGGTAACAGTGGCATATCTCCCAATGGTGATGACAGATTCCAGCGCAATCGGGCTGTCGCTTAATGTCCATGTTTCATCGGCGTCTATTCTCCCGCTCATAGTAACGGCAAATGAAACAAAGGGCATCAGTATCAGTAACATTAATGAACTGATGAGGTGTGGCTTTTGTATCATTAACATCCTCATAGGTTTACTTGTTTGGTTGGATGAAGATCATTCTTCGGGAAGAGATGTATTGTTGCTACTCAAAATGTAAGTTAATGGTAATAAGATTTAGCGGTTAACGCAAGTCTTTTATAATCTCACACACCGGAAGCTCTGTCTTCAGCCATGGCGGATTAAATTTTCTGCTCTTCTCCGCATTGAATGTCGGCGCTCCTCTTTAGTTCAGCAGTTCTGGTGGATTAATGACTTGTTGCATATACAGTGATAATTCATTAAATTACCTTGTCTTGATATTTCTGATCCAAACTTGGGAGGCATCTTACCGGAACTTTCGTTATTGATTTCATTATAAAGCTATAGGTTAGAGGAACGAAGAAATGTTAACCACAGAGACACAAAGAACACAAAGTTCTATTCAAGCACTCTTTTAATCTTTGTGTCTTAGTGACTTTGTGGTCAGCCTCTCATAGCTTAATGTTTAATTAAATCGAAGGGATGCCTTCTCCGGTGAGGAAGATATCGGGGCAAGAGTTTATTCTCTTGATCGGACTTCTGACATCGACTCTGTTGATGCTGCATGTCGGTCAAGCAGACGGTTCCATCCGTTTCAGCAGAAGCTATGCGACTGAACGGATGATCGATCCAACCCGTTTTGCCCCCAAATATGGAATGTCAAGCGTCCTCTGGGACAGTTCACAAGCCGATACGACCATGCCTGAGGGGCTCGATACCCTTGCTGTTCCTCAGGACTCCACCCTGATCGGTGAAATCTCCCCACCAGATTCAGGTATTCAACCTGCTGATTCCTCTCTCCCTGCCGTAAAAGAAATCCCCCTCGTAGGGGTTGAAGATCTTCAACCCCTACAAATTGGAGAAGAAGGAAAAACTCCCGAAACGGGGAGCGCCGATATTCCTGTCGATGAATCTACAGATCAATCGACCGCTGACGGATTTCCGGGCGATGAACTTGAACCGTTTGAACGAGAAGAAAGCAAAGATGAGGAAGACCTTCCTTACCATCCAACCCTGATCTACCTGATTGACATTCCCCTTGAAGTTGAGGCAGAACTTGACACAACCACCGATTACGTTATCCTGAGCAAGCGGTTGAACGGTGTGGAGATGCCGACTACCGGCGCTCTCAGCAAAGACGTTTACCTCGAGCGATCCCTCAGAATGGCAGACCATGAGTCCTGGCGACAGTCGGTACTGCGAAAACTGCCGAGCAAAACGGAATCGAAAGGTGGTGGTTTGGTCATCGAGTTACCTATCATAAGATCGGAGCGTGCACAGAGGATATTTGGCGGTCAGAACATTGGATTGTCGGTTTCGGGTCATATAGAAGTGTCGGGTGACCTTGGAGTGGTGCAGACAGAGGAACTGCAGCAGGACAATCCCAACCCAACTAACTACCAGTTTAATGTTAATCAGACCCAGTCATTCGTCATCAAGGGGAAGGTGGGTGAGAAGGTTGATGTGGACATCTCGCAGGATTCGGAAAGGATGTTCGACTTCGAGAACAACCTCTCAATCCGATATACCGGCGATGAAGATGAGATTCTGAAATCGTTGGAGGCGGGGAACATATCGCTCTCTCTCGGCGGCGCCAGCCTGGTTTCAAGTTCATCCAAACATAAGGGATTGTTCGGTTTCAAGACGGAGTCTCAATTCGGCGCGCTGAGGTTGACGACTGTTGCCAGCCTTGAGAAAGGGAAAAAGAACCAGTTGACCAAGGAGGGAGGCGCACAGTCCAGCGGCAGGAAGACCATCCCGCCTTATGATTACATACAAAATCGATACTTTTTCCTCCCTGGATCCGCTGTTATTGACACCCTTATTGCTGAGAACGATACCACCATTTATCATTGGAGAGATTACTATCGTAATCATTACAAAGAACGCGACAACTACCTCAATCCCTTTGCAGTTCCCCTGGATTCACAGATTGTTAAAATCGAGGTTTACCGTTCACCACCACTCACAAAGGATGTCGCCAGTTTCTATGGCTGGGCGCTTTATGATCTCAGGGACAGCACCATTGTTTCGGATCCGGACAGCATCAGACCACAAGAGCATCAGGATGGCACTTTCGAACCGCTTCGCCAAGGATCAGATTATGAATACAATTCGCTCACAGGATATATCAGACTAAATACAACAGTTGACAATGCGATCCTCGCCGTGGCTTATAGCATCCAGGCACTTAATTCCGATAGCATTCCTTGTACGTTCGGTCAACTGGAACCGTCGAACAGGGATACAAACTACTTCAAACTGCTGAAGCCCAAGAGTCCCCAGCCAACCGATTCTACCTGGAACCTGATGTGGCGTAACGTTTACTCGCTCAAAGGTACGAATCTATCGCGCGAAGGTTTTGAAGGACGGATAACATACCAGTCGGATGAGGATGAACAGCGTCAGGATACAGGACCGTACAAAGGTGAAGTTAAGACATTCATCGAGATATTCGGGCTCGATCATTTCGGCGCACAAGCAGGGCAGAACAGTCCCGATGGCAATATCGATGAAGCTTTCATTAATTGGGAACGAGGTGAATTGACTTTTCCCGATCTGAAACCGTTTGCACCCGAGGGGTGGTCGAAGGGTGGTCAACCGCAGAAGACGGAACTCGATTCCACGCAACTAATAAAGCATGCAGACATGTACACTAAAACCGGACGTGAACGGAGCCGGACGGTCAGCGACTATCAGATTGAGGTTGAGTTCACCAGCATCAGCACTACTACATCGCTGGGGATTGGAGTTCTCGAGGGGTCGGTGGAGGTCTATCTTAATGGGCAGCAATTGGCTGAAGGGATTGATTTCACTGTCGATTACATATCAGGTGAACTGACCATCCTCCGCAGTGCGGCGTTCACCGAGAATGCCGATATTGAGATCAAGTACGAAACTGCCCAACTATTCCAGCTCGATACAAAAACGCTGCTTGGTCTGCGTGCGGAGTACGAATTATGGGATGGTTCAAGTATCGGCGCAACAATGCTGCATTTGAACCAGAAGACACTCGACCGCCGAGTACGTGTCGGAGGGGAACCCATTCGAAATTCGATCTGGGGGCTTGACGCAAATATGAATTTCAAGCCATTTTTCCTCACCAGCGCGATGGACTGGCTGCCGTTGATAGAAACAGATGAACCATCCACATTTTCAATCAAAGCAGAGGTTGCACAGGTGTTCCCTGACCCCAACAATCTTAATTCACCATCCACAGGAGATTACAACGGTGTGGCGTACATAGACGATTTCGAGTCCATCAAAAGGATTACGCCGCTTGGTATCAACCGCAAGCAGTGGTCGGCGGCGAGCTTCCCGGAGTATGACGGCAGGGGAGATGCTTTGTGGAAAAAGCGCCGCGGTAGAATGATCTGGTTCAATCCCTGGCAACAGATAGATATTACCGAAATCTGGCCCGACAAGGAGGTTCAGGCGCAGGCGTCGAAAATACCGGTGATGGAAATCCAGTTCAAGCCCTGGTGGAATGATTGGGACCTTGATAATCAGCTTGCCGCTGCAGCCGCGGACAGCGCCGATGCTGAGGAACCCGAACAGTACTGGGGTGGAGTTATCCGTTATCTCGGTTCAGGTTATGCAGATCAAACAGAAGCGAAGTTCCTCGAAATATGGCTCAATCTTAAAAGCAATGTCGGTAATGAAAACGTGATGTACATCGACCTGGGAAGAATTTCCGAGGATGCCATCCCAAACAACCTGCTGAACACGGAAGATCGTCCTCAACCGGGAAGAACGGTTGGAAACGGCATCCTTACCAGGGATGAAGATACCGGTATAGATCTAATAGATGCTGATGACCCTGCCGACATGATCGACGTCAACGGTGACGGTAGAAACCCGCCACAGTTGCTTCCATCCTACGATGAATGGCAGTATGATGCGAGTCGAAGTAAAAGGAGTGATTACTCCCATATAAACGGCACAGAGGGTAACATCGAGGATGAAGGAGGACGCTATCCCGATACGGAAGACTTGAACAACGATACAAACATAGATCGCGCCAACGATTTCTACCGCTACAAGATCGATCTGTCTGAAGGCAACGGTAATCGTTACATCGTCATGGATAATCCCAATGGCTGGCGACTCTACCGGATTCCGCTCAAGGACATGCTGGAAGTAGGGAGTCCTTCGATGGCTTCTCTTGAATATGCGCGTATTTGGCTGACCGGTTTTGAGCGACCCGTTCGACTGCAGATCGCCCAGATTGACATAGTCGGTAACGAATGGCGCGAAGTGGAAGTGTCCGATGACCGCGGAGGCATGATGGATCCGGTGAGTGTATCGGTTGTCAATACAGATGATAATCCGGAATACTCTCCGCCGCCGGGAGTTTCGGGTGAACTCGATCCGATCACCAACTTGAGATCGAGAGAGCAGTCATTGATGTTAAAGATAAATCGTTTGCGCGGGAGTGAAACATGCGAGGTGATAAAACAGTTGTCCCATCACCAGAAGATGGATTTGTCTGAGTATCGCCGGATGAAGATGTTTGTGTATCTGGATGATCAAGGTCGTGACTGCGACCTCGAGATGTCGCTGCGATTCGGTTATGATTCAGATAAAAGGTATTATGAATACTCGCGGCGACTCAACCCTGGTTGGGAAGGCAACGAGGTGATTATCGATTTTGATCGTCTCACTTCGCTGAATTTCCTCCGTCAGCAGGATTCACTGCGTAATTACGATATTCTTCCCGATGGTGCTATAATAAGAGTGGTCGGTAATCCGTCACTGCGCGACATTCGTTTCTTCTCACTGGGGATCAAGAATCATGGACATGATATATACGAGCAGGACGAGGTGGGAGTATGGTTCGATGAGTTGAGACTTTCCGACATTCATGACGACCCCGGGTGGGCAGCCAAGGGGTCTGTTGATTTGAAGGTCGCCCGGGATCTGATGACCTTTCATGCCGATCTCAGCCAAACTCAGGCGGATTTTCGCGGTGTAGATATGAGAGTCGGTAAAAACAAGGATTACCTCACCGGGAGGGTAAGCGCCTCGTTCAAATTAGATGCACTGTTCAACCCGCAGTGGAATCTTAATCTGCCTTTAACGATGAACTTCAGCCAGGGGATCGATGTTCCCAAGTACCAGACCGACAGCGATGTTCTGCTGTCGGCTATGACCGATGAGAGAATCGATATCTGGTCGATTTTCATGGATAATCTGAAATCAAACGACCGTTACAGTTATAATCCCAAGTACCAGAAACCTATCGATGCACAGATTAACACAGAGAAGAAATACTCTTACGGCTTCAGCGCATCAAAGAGGAAATTCTCCGATAATCCCTGGACAAAATACACTGTCGAACGCATCCGGTTGAGCAGGCTCAGCCTGAACAAACGTTATGTTACCAGCTCGAGTTACATGTACAGCAAGGATAGGGATCTCAAGGGCGACCTGAGCTATGATCTCTCTTTCGAGAAACCTCTTGAACTGAACTGGCTTGCATGGACGGAAAACCTGCCGCTGCTTGGAAGGGTGTCGGAGAGTACCTTCAAACCGCTTCCCACCAGTTTCGGAACCAGTGTCGGTGCAACAGAGTCGATGGAACGCTATGTGAAATGGAATAAGCCCGATACCGAGGAGGAGAATTACGGTCTTGCCACAGACCGTTCCTTCAACATCTCCTTCAAACCAATAGCAATATTGTCGATAGATTTCGATCAGACGGTCAGGGCTGATCGAGTGCGTCTGCAGGCTCAGCGTGATACCATCGCCTTGGAAATAGCCAGATTTGAAGTTGACAGGACTCCTTACTGGGATGGGGGAATACTGGTTGACACTACAGGATGGGAGGAGGCATTAGAAGCCGAGAAGAGAGGTGTTCAGGATAAGATGTTCTGGAAACTGTTCGGTACGCATTTTATCGATCACAGCTTCAATCAGAATTTCTCATTCAATCTGACACCGTCTTTTGTAAGCTGGTTATCGACGAGCGCCAGTTACACCCCGCGCTACAACTGGAGCTGGAGCCGGAATTACGATCCAGGCGGAAGAAGGGTTGAAGTCGGTAGCGGATTTGGTACAAACGTCATATTAAAATTACCCCAGATAGTTCGTTTATGGGTTGACAAGAAATCGGGCAAACCAGGCGATGCCAGTGGCGGGGATATGACACCATGGGAAGATGAATTTCCGGGTCTGGAAGAACTGGATAAGGATAAGAGCGATATTGGGGGGAAATTCCCTCCCGGCAGCAATAAGAAGCCACCGCCCTGGATCGATGAGTTCGATTACAAGGGGAGGGCAGACATCCCTGTTGGCGATGATGCTTCCGGCGAGAGTAAAGACAAATTTCCGGAGGGGGAGGACATTCCTGCCCGACAGGAAGAAACATCCGATGAAGAAGAGAGTAAGACGGATTTCGCTGAGACTGCCGAACCCGACAGCCTTGAAATGGAGGAGGAGAAACCGTCGCGTAAACAAGATCCCCTGCTGCTCCTGCGAGGTCTGTTAACTCGTCTGAGTGACATTAGCTGGCGCTATGACCAGAACAACAGATATTTGAATCCCGCGATTGAATTAGGGCAGGCGAATTGGAAATACCGACTGGGTTTAACGCGTGACCCGGGTCTGAAAAATGTTGAGGGTTTTGCCTATACCAACAACTTCTCGCGTAACGACCAGCACACTTTTAGCACCAGGTTGGATTTTAGCAAGAATATAACGATTAACCAGCTCCGTTATGAGTATGGCTGGATTCATTCAATAAATGAATCCGCGGGTCTTCTGAGCGAATCGGGAAGTTATTCCAGAACCGTTTGGCAGTATTTCGATTCGGACGGCAGGTCTATAAAGACCTTTCCGGCATTGAACTGGTCGGTACGATGGTCGGGATGGGAAACATTACCTTTGCTGGAGAAGATTACCACATCGGTCTCGCTGGATAACTCTTTCAGTGGCAGCGCTCGTGAAAGCTGGAACAAAACTGCGAACGATGCTGAAAGGGTAACCCAGAGTATCGAATACGAGAAGAGCTTCCAACCATTGATAGGAGTTAACTTCATCTGGTTGTGGAACGTGAATACTGATGTTAATTACAACCTTAACCAGAGTGTAAGCGATCAGACCCTTGGAAATAGGAAGACAAGGAGTCTAACGAAAGAGTTCAGACTAAGCGCCAGATACAATTCACGCAAGGGCTTCCGTATTCCAATACCTGTCTGGCCCTTCAAAAACCGCCGCTTCAAAAACAATACGACCTTCTCTGTAGTATATAATAATCGAACCAGTAAATCTGAGAGTTCTGTGGACAACTCCAAGTTTGACCTTGATCGTGAAGATTCGTCCTGGTCGTTCAGACCTTCGATCGATTACCAGTTCTCAAATACGGTTTCAGGCAGTTTCTTCTATGAATACGCCGTTCAGAGGTCGGTACTAACGGGTAAGACCTTTTCACAGGACTTCGGGTTCAGGGTCAATATATCGATACGTGGGTGATAGCGGCAGTCTATTCCTGTTTTTAGACTTATTAACGATGTATATTACTACCGTTCGGTTTTATTTAGCTAATCAGGGTTTTCTAATCTTGGAGGGCGGGCTTTAGCCCGCCCCAATGGACTTACCATGAAAGCTGGCGGACTGAAGCCACCCCCCATGCGTTAGTTAATCCTTAAAAGCGGACGGACTGAAGTCCGCCCTCCATGTGTCAGCTAATCCTTTGATTTAGCAGTAATTTATTGAAATAAATTTTCAAACCCGGAGAAACAACGGTTAATGCCGGAGAGAATTAAAATAGGTTATGTCGGAATCGGACGTTTTCTTCCGGAGAAGGTACTGACTAACGAGCGGCTGGCACAGTTGGTCGATACCACAGATGAATGGATTAAGCAACGTACCGGCATCAACACGAGACGGATCATGAGTTCTGACGAATCAGTCGCATCGATGGCTATCGCGGCTGCTGAAAATGCAATTGAGAACGCTGGAATAGATATAAAGGACATCAGTTGTATTCGTGTTGGCGTCAATACTCATTTGCGCTTCCCCAGTCTGGCGGCTATTGTCCAGAACGCTCTCAGAATTCCGAATGCGAGTGCATCGGATATTTCGGCAGGATGCTCAGGTTTTATCTTCGGTGTCGAGGAGGTATTCAACCGTTTGCACTTTGAATGGATGATGTTCGGGAGGAAGTCATATAGTTTGGTTATCGGTGTAGATGGCATGTCGCTTATAACCGACTGGTCCGACCGTAAAACATGTGTTCTATTCGGAGATGCCGCAGGTGCGGTTATTATCGGTCCCGTTCAATCGGGTGAGATTCTCGCAACCCATACGAGAACTCAAGGCGAGTATGCCGATCTGTTAAAGCTTGATGCGTTTCTCGAAGTACCTGCGGAGAATCATAAAGAGCTGACTTTTAAGAAGTTCTCCTTAATCGATTATCCCTTCCTGTCCATGGAAGGTCCCAAGGTGTTTGTGGTTGCCGTCAGATCGATGGTTTCAGAGATTAAAACGGTATTGCTGAATTATAACAAGATCAACGGCACGGATCTAACGGAAAAAGACATCGAATACGTTTACCCTCATCAGGCTAACATGCGTATAATTTTAGCGATAGCTGATTCGCTGAAGATACCTCATGAACGTGTTTATTCGGACGGAGTAAAGAATTATGGGAACACATCTACCGCTTCCATACCTGTCGCTTATGTTGACAAGTGGGGCATGAATCCTGATGCGCTGGTAATTGATGTTTCTTTCGGTTCGGGATTTGCATCGGGGGCGATTCTGCGAAAGACAGCATCAAAATAAAAGAGTTCAAAATCCAAAATCCTCATAAAACCTGTCATTATTAATTCAAAATCCAAAATTTCCATAAAGCCTGTCATTACTAATCCAAAATCCACTCTTTCAACGTGATTCGCTGGCAGACACCATTGTCTGCCAGAAATGGATGTGTCCGACGGGGCGTCTGACACCGGGAATATGTACACCAGAAACAACTGCGAGACCTCATAACTGATGCGTTTATTGTTACGAAGAGACCTCTCCGGGGATGTATGGAAACTCGCTGGACCAATCGTTCTTGGCATGATTTCCCAGACGCTGATGAACGTGATCGACACGGCGATGGTGGGTCGTCTCGGAGCTGTTGCTCTGGCAGCGACTGGCTTGGGCGGGCTGTTGTCGTGGATGATTCTCGGTTCGCTGGGCGGTCTGAACATCGGTGTCCAGACGGTAACTGCGAGGCGATTCGGTGAAGGGAACAACCGGGAAGCAGGAAAAGTACTCGATAACGGGCTCCTGATAGCTCTGATAATCGGCACTGTCTGCACTCTCTTTATCTCTCACGGAATGAGCGGTCTGTTTAGGATTTTCTCTGATGACCGCGCAGTGGTAGCCGCTGGAAGCGGATATATTTACTATCGACTTCTCAGCGGGCTGCCGTTCATGATTATCACCGCTCAGCGAGGCTTTTTCAACGGCATAAGCAGGACAAGGCTGCATATGCTGGTCGTACTGGTCAGCAATGTTCTCAATGTGATCCTGAATTACCTGCTGATTTTCGGTAAATTCGGTCTGCCCAGGATGGAAGCTCCCGGCGCAGGACTGGCAACTACACTTGCGAACGTCGTTGGCTGCCTCCTGTTTATTTATATATCAACGAGACAACACAGGCGCAAACTGTTCGGATATTATAATCCCTCCAATCTCGACTTGAATGTTTGCCGCGGAATAATCCGTCTGGCAGTACCGTCAGGGCTTCAGGTACTCCTTGCCATGACCGGTTATGCCGCTTTCAACGCCTTTATTGCCAGGATCGGCACGATTGAGCTTGCCACGACAAACGTCTGCATTACCGTCTGGTCGCTCGCTTTCCTTCCAGGAGCGGGATTGGGGATATCCGCAGCGAGTCTGATCGGTCAGAAGCTCGGTGAAGGATTACCGGACAGGGCTGAAGAATTCGGCTGGGAATCGGCTCGCCTGGGTATCCTGACAATGGGGGCAATCGGACTGATGTTCATTATCATACCCGAACAGATATTCCGTATATTCACCGATGATTCTGCAGTGATTGCAGCAGGCAGGATTCCGCTGAGGATACTGGGCTGCATACAGATATTCGATGCGACCGGCATGGTTCTCAGCCAGGCGCTGCAGGGCGCTGGCATGAACCGTTGGGTGCTGATGGCTGAGGTGGTCGTGAACTGGGGCTTCTTCATCCCCGGTACATTTCTGGTGGTTTTCGTCTTTAAACTCGGTCTCAACGCCGCTTGGGCAGTACTCGCGGTGTACCTGATAATTTTCGGATTGGTGGTGACGATGAAGTTTGCAGGTGGGAAATGGAAAGAAGTGAAGGTGTGAAAAATATAGAGAATTAATATTTCTCGTGTGATACAGATCATTTGATACTTAATACATAATTCACTATATTTAAGTTTAGGTAATATGTAGACTTTGTCTACTCGTCTGAAAACGGAACAGGATAGTCTCAGGGAGGCTTTGATGCGCTCTACCACCTTCTCCGGAATCGCAGTACTGCTACTTCTTTTCATAATGAGCATCTCGTCTGATGCACGTATTAGAAACGTGCCGAATGAATACGAGACCATCCAGGCTGGCATCGACGCAGCCTGGGAGGGCGATACCGTACTTGTCCAGCCCGATACATACCTTGAGAACCTCGATTTCATTGGAAAGAACATCGTTGTTGGAAGTCTCTACCTGACAACCGGAGAGGAAAGTTTCATCCGGGCGACTATAATCGACGGAGACAACAGCGGCAGAGTTGTTATCTTTCGCACCGGTGAGAGTTCTGAAGCAGTCCTGTGCGGTTTCACGCTACGCAACGGTACGGCTCCCTGGGGAGGTGGAATCTATGTGAATGCGAGTAACGGTGCTTGCACTCCTACACTGGATCACCTGATTATCACTCAGAATAACGCCAGTCGGTATGGCGGCGGGATCTACAGCACTCAGGGTGCCAGTCCAATATTAGTCAACGTTACTGTTTACGGTAACAGTGCAACTGACGGCTACGGTGGATTAGGAACCTTTGCTATTGCATCGACGGCGATTATCACCAACAGCATCTTCTGGGATAACGAACCGTTTGATATAGCGGGCAGTTTAACGATAACCTATTCCGATATCGAGGGTGGATACGGGGGTGAAGGAAATATCGACCAGGATCCGTTATTTGTCGATCAGGATAACTCTGATTTCCGCTTAACAGAGAACAGTCCCTGCATCGACACAGGCGACCCGGATTCTCCGAATGATCCTGATGCTTCAAGATCGGATATGGGTGCGTTATTCTACAACCAGGGCAACGTGCGCGTATTTGTGGTTCCTGATGAATACGGGACGATTCAGGAGGCTATCGATGCCGCCGATGTCGGTGATACTGTGCTGGTTAACTCGGGAACCTATACTGAGAACATCGATTTCATTGGCAAGGATATCGTCGTCGCCAGCCTCTATATATACACCAGTGACGAGGATTATATACACGAGACGATAATCGACGGAGATCAGGCAGGCAGTGTAGTCACATTCAATAATGGCGAGACTGAAGATGCTGTGTTGATGGGCTTTACATTACAGAATGGTCAATCGGATGATCAGGGCGGCGGTATCTTCTGTGAATCGGCATCTCCTACACTGGTTGCGCTTGAAATAGAGAACAATCGGGCGCGTATGGGCGGCGGCATCCACTTATACGATTCAAACGCCAGACTTGAGTATATCGCGATAATCCAGAACAGCGCCGTCGATAATGGAGGTGGAATATTCTGCGAGGAATCCAGTCCGGCAATCTCAAACTGTACTATCGCCGGAAACAGCGCCGGTGACTTGGGGGGAGGTTTTTACTTTGCACATTCGTATCCGGTTCTGACGAATTGCATTTTGTGGTCTAACGACCCTGAAGAGATTGAAGAAGACGGCTTTGATGACGATTATATAACAGTTACTTACAGCGATGTCCGGAATGGCTGGAATGGTGAAGGCAACATCGACGCCGACCCTCTGTTCGCCGACCCTGACAACGGCGATATTCACCTCACATGGGCGAACTGGCGCGATGAGGATGAGACTAGATCTCCCTGCATCGACGCCGGAGATCCGGGAAGAGTTGAAGATCCGGACGAAACGCCTGCGGATATGGGTGCCTATTACTGGCATCAGGAGCCTTACCGAGCGATAATTCAGATCAACCCGATGAGCATCGATGCTCAAATCAGCACCGGTGAGACGGAGATTCATACTGTCAATATCGCCAATCAGGGCGATACTCTGCTCATTTTCCAAACCGGTATCGACATCACCCTTGAGCCGGAACTGCTGCCGAGGCGTGACAGACGCGGAGGTCCCGACGAGATAGAGTACGAGTGGCGCGATGACGATGAAGAGGATGGACCCGATTACAACTGGATAGACGTCAGTAACGAGCAGGACGTTGTTGAGATAGGAATGGGTAACGACACCTGGCATGGACCGTTTGATCTTGGCTTTGACTTTGAATTCTACGGTATCACCTACAGTTCGATAAAGATGTGTTCAAACGGCTGGGCGTCGTTCACACGCTCGGGGATTAACCATTCGTATAACGGCTGGGACGAGCTGCCTTGCGAGTCCGCTCCCGAGGATTTTCTCGCTGTGGCAATGAGCGACTGGAATCCTGCCTCGGGAGGTGAATACTTCTTCTGGACTAACGATGAGATAGCGGTTCTGACTTGGGAGAATGTACCGCATTATACCGGCATGGGAAGTTGGACGTTTCAGATCGTTCTGACAGTCGGGGGGATGATTAAATACCAGTACGCCGAAACCGGATCTCCTGATGGAGCGCAATTAGTCGGCGTACAGAATAACGATAAAACCCTCGGCTTTGAAATACTGCGCGATGAGGAGGATTACCTAATTCCCGGTCGTGTCATCGGCATCTCGCGCGTTTGGGATGAGTGGATTCGCATCGTTCCGGCGGAAGGTGATATAGATATAGCCTCGAATAGCGATCTGGATGTCATAATTAATGCTGAAGCGCTCGTCGAGGGTAATTATGGCGCTGATATTCACTTCCTGTCCAACGATTCCGAGAATCCTGAAGTAGTCGTGTCAGTGTCGCTTGAAGTTGTCGGAATACCGGTGATCGATGTTGTCTGGGACAATGAGATAGGCTATCCTGACAGCGTTGACTGGAATTCAGCCTACGATCCGCTACTTGCCGGATACGGTTATGACATCACCATCAGCGTACTGAACGACGGTTCAGCCGAACTCAGCGTTGACAGTGTCAGGATTGATAATGACGTCTTTCAGGTGGCAGATGATGTATTCACGGTATCACCGGGAAATCCTTATGAATTGGAGGTTACGTTACGATCCGATGAAGAGGGCAGGCAGGATGCGACACTTACAATTTATTCAAACGATCCTGACCGACCGAATTACGATCTGTTTCTCACCGGTACAACGATCATTCTCGCTCCCGATATCGACATTACATGGGATGAAGCTGCCGGTTATCCCGACGTCGTGGACTGGAACCTTGTCTTTTCAGAGCTGTATTCGACCGCACCTTATGATATCCCCGTTGTAATACGCAACATCGGCAACCGCGCCCTCGAGATCACTGATATAACTTCCGATAACATAGCTTTCAGCGCCGATGCCGACTATTTACTCCTTGAACCGGATGAGACGAGAGAAGTGGTTCTCACCTTCCAGGCTGACGAGAGCGGTGAATACAACGCTGAGATCACCGTTCATAACAACACCCAAACCAATCCCGAATATCCGATATCGGTTCACGCCTCGGCATTGAATCCGCCTGTAATCGATCTCGATCCCGAATCGGTAACCGACAGTCTCTATGTCGGATTGTTCGTTAGTCATACTATCACTGTGACCAATGAAGGCGAAGCCGAACTGAGATTCTCTATCGACCATGAGATAGTCAATGAACCCGGTCAGGATGAAGTTGAACGGAGCCTGAGAAGAATAAACCAGCATGTACCCGAACGTGACGATGCCGGCGATGAACTGTATCAGGTTGACCATCCTTTCGGTGCAAGTCAGTACCTTAATCTCGCTCACGATCCTGAGAACAACTGGATGTGGGTGCAGCAGTATTTAAGTTCTCATCGCATGATTGCCTGGGATCTGGAAGGTTTCGATCCTGATGCGGGAGATCCGCCAGAGATCCGCGCTGACTGGGACAATCCCGGTAATAACACCATGGATATCGCCTACCACAACGGGGTGATTTATGTGGTTGAACTGTGGGGTCAGTTCCTGGGTCGTTATGACGTCGATGGCAACGACCTCAATCAGCTTAATATCGATCTTGATGGTACAAGCGCCAACGGTGTGGCGGTCGATCACGATAATGAATTATTGCTTGTGGGAAGTCAAACTAATGGGGGATTATACGTCTTTGATCTGGATGGTAATCACATTGCAACTACCGGCGATATCCGGCAGATGATAGACGGTAATCCGTTTCATTCAATCGAATGGGTGAGCGATCACCGGGACGGTCAGTTATGGGTGAACAGTCAGGGACTTGCCTGGCAGGTTGCCGTTGATACCGACAATTGGGAGTTCATCGGCAATGACGCGGTACAAACCTTTAATACTCACTCCGCCACTCAGTATGACGGTATTGCCCATGATGGATATAACCTCTGGATTGCAGCGTTTAATCAGTCGAATATCAAGGTTTACGATGACGGCATATATGAGTCATGGATTTACTATACCCCCAATTCAGGCACACTCGCCGATCTGGAGGACCTTGAGGTCATCTTGACTCTTGATGCACGGGGTAAAGCCGAGGGTTCTTATGAAGCCAATCTGGTTTTCAGTTCCAATGATCCACTTAGTCCGGAAACCCTTCTAAACGTGCGACTTTTTATCACCGAAACCCCAAGCCTGACTGTCGAATGGGATATCGATTTCGGCTTTCCCGACGAAGTGAACTGGAACGATGCCTACCCCGACCTGTACAATGATACTCCCTATGATATTGAACTCACACTGATAAATAACTCCGGAGATGCGATAAACGTCGATGCCATAGATTTCGCGGGCGCAGGCGGACAATTCTACAGTGCTGACAGGGATCAATTCAGCATCGCTACCGGTGAACAGACCACGATAACCGTGACCCTCGAAGCAGGTGAATCGGGCAACCATCCATCGACGATGACGATTCACTCGGACGCTCCCGGAATTGGGGAATACCCGGTTGAGCTTACCGGGCAGACTTTAAGTGCACCGGCGATCTCAATCGATCCGGAGAATCTCCATGACGACCTGATAACCGGTGAGGTTGCTTATCACAACCTGAATATTGCCAACGGCGGTGAGAGTCAACTTCGGTTCACTATTACTTCGGTCTCAATTTCAGAACCTGAGCGAGATAACCTTGAACGAGTACTACGTCCCGCGGGTGGAAAATCCGCTCCCTATCGTGACGATCTGGGTGAAATAGTCGATCAAGTTGCCTTTAACCGGATAGGTTCCGGAGCTTACAAGAACGGTATTGCCTGGGATTGGGATAACCGCTGGATGTGGCTGTCGAGCTATAATCCCCAGGGTATCGGAGCGGTCGATCCTTCGGATAATTACCAGGAGGTGCGTTGGGTTGACACCAATGAGAGACCGATGGGCACCGGTTGGCATAATGGTCTGCTCTATGTGGAATTCTGGCCCAATAATTATCTCACCTTATTTGATTCCGATCTGAATGAGAAGAGGACAATCGACCTTGTTTCCCGCGCTACTGCAATGGATTGTGCTGATGATTTTATCATCTACATAACCGATACGAACTGGAATATTGAGATAATGGATTATACCGGCAACAGCATTGCAACAATTCAGGCTAATGATTATCGCGGATTGATAAACAACGGCACTCCGCGCAGCCTCTGCTGGGTGGATGAACACTCGGAAGGTCAACTATGGTTGAACACGACTCGACATATCTGGCAGCTTGATATAGATACCGATAATTGGGAGGTCAACGGTCTGATCTCGGATTTCGTATGGGATAACGGCAGTGAAGACTGGGACGGTATCGGTCACGATGGCAGTAATCTCTGGCTGGGTGCTCGAGCGCAGTCCGATTATTTTATCGTGGACGATGGAGTCACGGAACTGTTCTGGCTGAGTACCGACATCACTGAGGGGGAGATCGCCGGTGAGAGCAATCTCGATGTTACCGTTATCCTCAGCGCAAGGTGGCTGATAGGTGGTGACTATGTAGGTCAACTCGTAATTGACAGCAATGACCCTATCAACTCCGAAGTGATCTTCCCCGTCACCATGACGGTAGAGGATGCTCCCGATATCGAAGTAACCTGGGACGAAGATTACGGCTATCCCATCGAGATCGACTGGAACCTCGTAGAACCCGGCGGTATTTATACTAACCAGACCTACAGTTTTACTGTAAGGGCTTACAGTTCCGGCGTAACCACACTCGAAGTTGATGAAACAAGCGTCGATGATGAAGCCTTCTCGGCTGATGCGGATGCGTTTACGCTTGAACCGGAAGAATATCTCGATATCGAACTGACTTTCGATCCCGGTCGTGACGGCGAATACAATGCTGTCCTAACCTTCTTAAGCAACTCGGAAGTACATCCCGAATTAAGGATCGATATGCACGCCACGGTTGAGAATGCACCTGAGATACGTGTTTCTCCCGTCGAGATTACAGAAACTCTGAGAATAGAGGAGACAGCACAGCATAACATAACTGTTGAAAACCTTGGTGATGCTCTTCTCCGTTTCGATACTGAAATAGAGATTCTTTCTGAACCGGAACGTGACTATAATCACCGCGCACTTCGCAGGATCGATGGTTCGACCGGTCTGCGCAGAGATGATCTCGGTGAGGTATTAGCCACCGTAAACTGGAGCAATGCGGGAGCGAATGACTATAAGGGTGGTGTCGCCTGGGATTGGGACAACCAGTGGATGTGGCTGACAACTTATACGAATAACATGATCGGTGCAGTCTCATTCTCGGATGACTATGAAGAGGTCGTCGAGGAGATATCGTGGAACTCCACCCAGCCGATGGGTGCAGCGGTAATGAACGGTGTACTTTATAATATTCACTGGACTCAACAGACGCTCGATAGATGGGACTTTGACGGAAACTCTTTAGATCCACTCGCTATCGGTGGAATTCAGACCCCTACAGCCCTCGCAAGCAGTCCTGACCAGAATATATTATTTGTTATGGAAGGTTTAAATAATTTCGTTATTCACGTGCTTGAGGTGGACGGTGATAATGTCAATGAAATCGGTGTTATCGACTGGCGCCAGGGAGCGCTCAGTGGTCAGGGAAGCCGCAGCATCAATTGGGTGGACAAGCACCCCGACGGTCAATTATGGATAAACACCTCCGGTCATATCTGGCAGCTTCTCGTGAACGCTGAGGATTGGGAGGTCGTAGAGATAGCACAGGACTTCGATTTTGACAATGGCGGCGATCAATGGTGCGGAATCGGACATGACGGGCATAACCTCTGGCTTGGCGCCAGGACTCGCGCTGATTACGCTATTGTTGACGACAACATCACGGAGTTATACTGGCTGATGCTCGAACCGCGTGACGGCGAAGTTCCGAGCGGAGAAAACAACAGTATGGATCTGACATTGACGCTTAACGCGACGGGATTGATAGAAGGACGCTACGAAGCGGACATACATTTCCTCTCCAATGATCCATTCAATCAGGTCGTCGATGTCAATGTAGTTCTTAATGTGGTTCCGGCTCCCGATATTGAAATCAGTTGGGGATTTGTCGATCCGGAAGAATCCGATCTCGTTGACTGGAACCGGTTCCACGCCGAGATGTTTGCTGGCGTCGAGTACCGCGTGCCTGTATCGGTTCGCAATGTCGGCGGCGCTACGCTTGATGTTTCGGAGATAATCTCCGATGTGGGTGAATTCAGCGCCGACCCGAACCAACTTTCTCTTAACCCGGATGAGGAGGTTGAGATCGAGTTTGTATTATTCGATCAGCAGGCAGGTGAATTCAACGGTGTGATGAGCTTCATCAGCAACGATCCCGATGAGGGTGAATTCACACTCCGGCTCCATGCATTAACAACGCCACCTCCGCAGATAGAACTGGATACCTATGAGATCCTGACTGAGTTAGAGATCGGTGATGAGGAGTATCACCCGGTAAATATTGCCAATACGGGACTGGTGGAACTGCGCTGGTGGAGTTCCATAGAAGTGATGAATGAGCCTGACCGCGACCGGTTTGACCGGTCATTACGACGCATTGATACAGGAGCGCACGGACGGCGAGATGCCACCGGTGACGTGGTAACGACCTTCTCCTGGGGGAGGAGTGGGAGTGGAATACATAAAGCCGGTATCACCTGGGACAGCGACAACGAATGGATGTGGCTCACCAGTTTTAACCGGGACTACCTCGGAGCTGTCGATCCGGCGGACGATTTCAATGAGGTCATCGCCTGGCAGCCTGACGGTCAGCATCCGATGGGAGCGGCGTGGATCGAAGGCAATATCTATATCGTCAACTGGGCGCAGAACTGGTTAGGCATCTGGGACAGTGACGGCAACAACCTGGGCAGCTTCGACTCGCCTGTTCACCCATTGTCAGTGTCAGCCACAGGTGAATATCTGCTGATTATGACCGATACTGGAAACCGCGATATCAGCGTGTTGACTTTGGAAGGTGAAATAATCGGTACGATAGACGATTACCAGCAGTTTATCAACGGTGAATCGGCAAGCTTTGAGTGGGTCGATCTGCATCCGGGCGGTGAACTATGGGTGAACACACCCGGACATATCTACCAGATCGACGTCGATGAAAACTGGCAAGCAACCGGACTAATGCAGGATTTCGAATGGGCTGGCAACCAGGTGTGGGACGGGATCGGTCATGACGGCGATAACCTCTGGCTCGGCGGATGGAATCAGGCGGAGTACATCATCGTCGAAGACGGGATTGAAGAACTGCACTGGCTGACAATCCTCCCTTCGCGAGGAATCGTCGATGCCGAGAGCAATATGGATTTTGTTCTAACACTAAGTGCCGTTGACCTTGTGATCGGGATTTACGAAGCCGATCTGCATATCCTGTCGAATGATCCGGATGACTCCGACCTGATTGTGTATGTATATATGGAGGTCAACGAGACTGAAGTTTCGGTTGAACCGGATCATCTCGATTTCGAGGACGTGATCTTATGGCAAAGTTCCATCATGGATATAACTGTACGCAATCTCGGTAATACTCCCGTGACGGTGACGGACGTTTCGGTAATCGGAGAGTATTTCAGCACTGATTTCGCCGGTGAGTTCACGATTCAGCCGGACAATGTCGAGCTGATTGCGGTGGAATTCGCACCTGAAGAAGAGGACGATTTCATCGGGCGGGTGACGATATCGACGGATGTTCAGGATCAGGCGGAATTTATCGTTGATTTGAGCGGCTCGGGCATCTATGAGAACCACGCGCCGGTGGTGGACGAGCCTATTGATGACGTGGTTGTAGATGAAGATTTCAACCCGTTTATCGTCGTCGATCTCGACGATGTTTTCTCGGATCCAGATCTGGATGAATTGACTTACACTGCCGTAAGCGATAACGTAAATTTGACCACGTCAATAATCGATCTTTCACTGCTACAGATTGACAGCGCACCGGACTGGAATGGTCAGGCTGAGGTTACCGTAACTGCTGAGGATGGATCTGAGGAGCGTGATGCCGGTCCTGTGCGCCGGTTGCGTGCAGTTGTTCGCCGTCACCCCCCCCGACGAGACCTTACTGCGCAAACCGCTTTCACGGTAACGGTTCGCCCGATAAACGATTCTCCAGAATGGGTACAGGTTCCAGAGAGCGTCGAGGCTGACGAGAACGAGGCAATTCAGTTCATCGTTGTAGGCAGAGACGTTGACAGCGATATAACCATCTCCTACCAATCCGCTGACCTTCCCAATGATGTAGGTTATAATTTTGATGGCGACGACACCGGAACCTTCACCTGGCAGACCGACAACAACGATGCCGGAAGCTACACCGCCACCTTTACGCTCTCCGACGGCGAAGATAATGTAGTCGCGGATGTTCTCATCGATGTTAATGATGTGAATCGTCCACCTGTGTTGACAGGCATCGGTAATCTCGAATTGATGGAGTGGATTGAATTTACACTGCAACTCGATGCAAACGATCCCGACGGCGACAACCTCACTTTCGAGGCTGAGAACCTGCCGGCAGGAGCAACCCTTGTGGATGACCTGTTCAGTTGGACGCCCGACAACGATCAGGTTGGTGTATATAACAACATAATCTTCAGAGTTTGGGACGACGGCGATCCGCGCATGTCGGACGAGGATACGATAACCATCACTGTCAATCAGGTGGGAACTCCGATTATCTCGATAACGCCTGCTGAGTTATATTTCAGTCTGCTGCGGGTCGATGAGAGTAAGGATTTAACCCTCAAGATATTCAACTTCGGAAACGCTGAACTGACAGTATCGGAAATAACGATACAGGGCGACTATTTCAGCAGTGATTTCGGTGGCGAGTTTGTCATTCAAGCAGGCGACAGCTCGGAAGTCGTGGTCACGTTTGCCCCGCAGGAAGTCGGTGTTCTTGAAGCGACAATGACCATCATATCTGATGATCCTTCCATTGGTAATCTGACCGTGTCTCTCACCGGAATTGGCAGGCAAAGTGAATTACGGGTGAATGAAACCGGTTCTTTACTCGAATTTTTCGCCGGAAATGAAGAGAATTGCGCTTATGACAACTGGATCAGCCACGTTTCGGAAGCTTATTACAGTGAGGACGATTACGATGATAACATGGAACCAGCGCCTCCTGAACTTGACATGGAAAATAACGATTTCGGTTCCTACCAGATTGTAGATGATCTCCTGGATGCTGACCAGATTCTATCGGACTGGTCTTTCATCTTCAGGTCATTGATTAATGATAATCCTGGTGCTGCGGAAACCAGGTTAGCCAATTCATGGTTCTCAAACCATTATGATCTTGTGGAACTCGATGACGACGGGAAGGCATATTATATCCTGCGTGAAGGACTTAATAACGATTTCGATGGAAACTTCTCGGATGAGGCTGGTGACGATGTGTATGGAAGTTTCGACCTCGGTTGGGGACTTTACATTTTTAATCCTTCTGCAGCCAATCCGAGTGTGGTTATCGAGATGGTTCACCCCTGCTATGATTTCACAGCTCCCCATATTGCTGTCGATGCCTTTATAAACATCGATGCCGGTCTGTTCTTCGCCGCCGGCGCAAGCCGTATGAAAGTTTTCGATGGTGATGAATATGATGTTAATAATTCCTTATCGGATCCATCGCGAATCGCCAGAAGCCCACTCCACGAAGCTCATAAAGCCGCAGTCGATCTGATCGATGATGAGTTTGTGATCCAGGTCCACAGTTATGATGTCGATAAGCACCCGAATTCAAAACCCATCGAGTTATCCGCCGGTCACGATAATAGCAATGGGTATCCCTACGATGATTATGATGAAAAACCCAACCAGCCGTTGATGGATGTCGATTATTACTACGATATTCTCAGCATAACCCCCCTCTATCCGGTTCCACAGGATTTCTACGGTCAGCATCAGGCAGTTCGCGTCGAGGACTTCTTCGCGGCAAATTATCAATACTATGACCTTGCTGATTATTACTATAACGGCGGAAACATTCGGATCTATGACCATGTAGATCTTCCCGGTTCGGCTATTAACGTTCAGTCGATTTATTCGCATGACAGAAACAGATACGATCCCGCCAATGGACTTGAGAATTGGCTTCACATTGAAATGGACGAATTCCCCGATGTTATCAAAGACCAGAACCTTGGAGGGACCGTACACGGCAGCCTGCTGGAATTCTACGATGTCAATGTAAATTCTCCGGCTGTACCGACTCATGTGAATTTTGCTCCTGTTGTCCAATTCTACCGTCCGCTGTTCGAAGCGGTGAGAACTTATTACGACCATCCTCGACTGCACCATGTCCCCGGAGATTACGATACTATCCAGGAAGCCATTAATGCTTCATTCGGCGGTGACACGGTACTCGTCCATCCCGGCACTTATGTTGAAAATATTGATTTCATTGGTAAGAATATTATTGTCGGGAGTCTCTACCTGACCACTGGAGAGGTTGAATACATCGATTCTACCGTAATCGACGGCGATGCAAACGGCGGGAGTGTTACCAGATTTATTAATGGTGAAACCGAAAGCGCTATCTTGACGGGCTTTACAATCCGCAATGCCGATACCGACTACGGCGGTGGCGTATATATCAGAGGTTCCAGTCCGACATTAGATCACCTCGTTATTACGGAAAACAGAACAAGTGCCAGAGGAGCGGGAATCTATGCCACCAGCGGATCAAATCCGGTAATAGCCCATGTGACTGCCTATGGAAACATAGCACAACAAGGTAATGGCGGGATAAACGTTTTTAACAATTCAGGCGCTGATATAGTCAACAGCATTTTCTGGGGCAACGAACCTGTCGGATTGTCAGCCGATTTGAGTGTCACTTATTGCGATGTCGAGGGTGGATATGCCGGAACGGGTAATATAGACAATAATCCACTATTCGTCGATGCCGATAACGATAATTTACACCTTGGCGGAGGCAGTCCATGCATTGATACCGGCGACCCGGATTCTCCAACTGATCCGGACAACTCACGAGCCGATATGGGTGCATTCTATTTCCTTGATGAAGAGCTGCCCGATATCTCCCTATCGTCCGACACACTTGATTTCGGTGTGGTGGAAATCGGTCAGAATAGAGTATTAATCCTGACCATTTCAAATATTGGCGGCGCCGACCTGAGGATCTCCGACATTTCTGTAGATAACAACCGGTTCAATACTGATTTTGAAAACACGGAGGTTATCGAACCCGATGGCAGTTATCAACTGTCCGTAACTTTCCATCCCGAAACTTCGGGAGATTACACCGCGACCCTGACCATCACATCGAACGATCCGGACGAAAGCGTGCTGGATGTAGGATTAATCGGAACGGGAGCAAATCGCGCACCTGTCCTCACTGTCATCGGGGATCTCGAATTAACTGAGGGTGAAGAGTTCACTCTACAGCTCGATGCAATCGACCCCGACGGCGACAACCTCACCTTTGAGGCGGAAAACCTACCTCTGGGTGCAGAACTAAATGGTGATATGTTCAGCTGGACACCTGGAGACAATCAGGCTGGAACCTATAATGGAGTGATTTTCCGCGTCTGGGACGACGGCGATCCCCGCATGTTTGACGAGGAGACGATTACTATCACGGTGAACGAGACTAACCAACAGCCTGTTCTGACTCATATCGGCAGCCTCTCGTTGGATGAGAGTGAGGAATTCACTCTGCAACTCGAAGCGAGCGATCCCGACGGCGACAACCTCACCTTTGAGGCTGAGAACCTGCCTGAAGGCGCAACCCTCGAAAATGATCTGTTTATTTGGACGCCAAGGGACGACCAGATCGGTATTTATATGGGTGTTGTCTTTCGCGTATGGGACGATGGTGATCCCCGCATGTCGGACGAGGAGACGATTATTATTACAGTGGGCGATGTCAACCACCCACCCGATTTCCCGGAAATTGGAGTCTGGAGCATGAACGAGACCGAGTACTTCAGCAGGACACTTCGGGCGACCGATCCCGATGGCGATAATCTGACCTTTGAAGCCGAAAACCTGCCGGAAGGATCCGCTCTTGAAGACGACCTATTTACCTGGCAATCGACATTCGACCAATCGGGAACTTATGAGGATGTAATATTCCGCGTCTGGGATGATGGCGATCCGCGGCTGTCGGCAGAGCAGAGCGTGACTATAATAGTCTTTAATGTCAACAGACCTCCTGTCATGGAACCGCTCGGTAACTATGAGGTTGATGAGTGCGTGGAATTGGTCATCCAGTTCGAATGGAGTGATCCGGACGGTGATAATGTGAGCTTCGTAGCCGATACTCTTCCTGAAGGCGCAGTAATCGAGGGTGACGTTTTCAGGTGGACGCCGGATTCCGATCAGATTGGTACGCATGATATAGCCTTCTTGGCGCTGGATGACGGCGACCTGCCGATGTGGTCCTTTCCTCCGAGACCCTGCACGATCACCGTTAACCTCGCTAATAATCCTCCTGTCCTGATGGAGATTGGTGAATCCGGCTGGATCTATGGGCAAGAGGGTTACGAGATTGAGTTCCAGTTGTTCGCTTTTGATTCGGACGGAGACAACCTGACCTTCGAAGCCGAGAACCTGCCTGAAGGAGCAACCCTTGAAGGTGACATGTTTAACTGGACGCCAGGTCTCGTTCAGGCGGGCATTCACGAAGGAGTAATCTTCCGCGTCTGGGACGACGGTACACCTTCGAAATCTGATGAGCAGGTTGTATCGATCTGGGTTCTTGAATTCAACCGACCGCCGGTGATGACGGATATCGAGGATCAGGTCCTCACGGGAGGATTGGAGTTTGTTCTTGAAATTGAAGCTTCCGACCCGGATGGTGATGATTTATTCTATGAAGCTTATCAGGGAGATTTCGCACCACTGCCTCCTGGAGCGAATATGGCAGGCAGTGTCTTTACCTGGACTCCCAGTAACGATCAGGCTGGTGATCACGAGGGGATCGTTTTTCGAGTCTGGGACAACGGTCCCGGTTATTTATCGGACGCGGATACGATCACTATAACCGTTCTCGAAGGCAATCGTCCGCCGGTTCTAAGTGAGGTTGGTGAAGCCGGCTGGATCTGGGGACGGGAGGGTGTCGAGATTGAGTTCCAGTTGATCGCTGACGATCCCGATGGAAACAACCTGACCTTCGAAGCCGAGAATCTGCCTGAAGGAGCAACTCTTGAGGATGACCTGTTTAACTGGACACCCGGTCTTGACCAGGCGGACACCTACGAAGGAGTAATCTTCCGTGTCTGGGATGACGGCGATCCTTCGATGTTTGATGAGCAGGTCGTATCATTCTACATCGGTGAATTCAACCGACCACCGGTGATGACGGATATCGAGGATCAGGTCATATCGGCAGGCGAGGAATTAGTCATTGAGATTGAAGCCTTCGATCCTGATGGGGACGATCTTTTCTACCATGTTTACGCACAGCCATTACAAGAGTTGCCTGTCGGAATGGAAATGGAAGGTAATATTTTCACCTGGACGCCTGATTACGATCAGGTCGGGGATCACGGGGGGATTAATTTCGGGGTCTGGGATAACGGTCCCGGCTATCTACATGTAAACAAAACGATCACTATAACCGTGCTCGACGCCAATCAGCCACCGATAATGTCCGTCGCCAACGTTATAACCCAAGTGGAGTCGCATCTCATTTTCACAATAGCGGCAGTGGACCCCGACGGCGACAACATAACCTTCGAAACCGAGAACCTGCCTGAGGGTGTATTACTGGGAGACCTTTTCGTAAACATGGGTGCTACGTGCGTCGAAATCGAATGGACGCCGACTTTCGAGCAGGTTGGTGTTCATGAAAACATTATCTTCTTCGCCTGGGATGACGGTGACCCTCCAAAGTTTGCTTCAGACACTATGACCATAACGGTGATAGGATATAATCGTCCGCCGGTTCTGGATGAGATCGGGCAATTAGGCTGGATCTACGGACATGAAAGTGTCGAGATTGAGTTCCAGTTAACGGCTGACGATCCCGATGGTGACAACCTTACCTTCGAAGTCGAGAACCTTCCGGAGGAAGCAACCATTGAGGGTGACATGTTTAGCTGGACGCCGGATCCCGGTCAGGCAGGCACTTACGATGGAGTGATTTTCCGAGTTTGGGATGACGGCGATCCTTCGTTGTTCGATGAGCAGGTTGTAACCTTCCGAATCAGTGAATTCAACCGACCACCGGTGATGACGGATATAGAAGATCAGGTCATACGGGCGGGAGAGGAATTTGTCCTTGAGATTGAAGCTTCCGACCCGGATGGAGACGACATTTACTACCTTGTTTACCGGAAAGATATGCTTAATCCCCCACCGTGGCCAGAAGGGATAGAACTTGAAGGCAATATTTTCACTTGGACGCCTGCCTATGATCAGGTTGGGGATCACGAAGGTATTGTATTCTTAGTCTATGATAACGGTCCCGGCTTTTTGTCAGCCAGCGATACGATCACCATAACCGTTACCCCTTCCAATAATCCGCCGGTGTTTACTAACGTAGGGGATCTCGAAATTACTGAAGGAGATGAATTTATTCTCCAGCTTGAAGCGGAAGACCCCGATGGTGACGACCTGATCTACATAGGCTATCGCCCTGATCCCAACAATCCCATGTTTTTTGGACTTCTTCCTGACGGTGCAATGATGACAGGCGATAATTTCAGCATATTTACCTGGACGCCAACCTTTGATCAAATCGGAGTCTGGGAAGACATAATATTCCAAGTCTGGGACAACGGTATGCCGTCGCTGTTCGATGGGGATACGATTACCATAACCGTCAAACCAATCAATAGCCCACCAGTGTTTACCGACATAGGGGATCTCGAAATACCTACCGAAGCGGAATTTACTCTCCAGCTTGAAGCGGAAGACCCTGATGGTGACGATCTGATCTACATTGGCTATCGCCCTGGTCCCTTGGGTTCGGCACCGCTTCCTGACGGTGCGATGATGACAGGCGATGATTTCAGCATATTTACCTGGACGCCAACCTTTGATCAAATCGGAGTCTGGGAAGATATAATATTTGAAGTCTGGGATGATGGTATGCCATCACTGTTCGATGGTGAAACAATCACCATTACAGTTTTCGAGGGTAATTATCCTCCGGTTCTCTCAGCGATCGGAGATCGGGTGGTCGATCGAGGTGAGGAATTAACCATCCGGCTTGAAGCTGAAGATCCTGACGGTGATGAATTGAAATTTTCTGCTGAGAATATGCCGCCGGGAGCGACTCTTGTTGATGACCTGTTCAGTTGGACGCCTGGTTTCTATCAGCACGGCGAATGGGAGGATATTGTCTTCAGAGTGAGCGATGATGATCCCGATTACCCCGCAGTTGACAGTGAGGCAATCATCATCACTGTCAATGTACCTGTTATAAGAACTTCACAGGATGCTCTTGAATTCGGCTGGGTATGGGTAAATCGATATGCAGGCGCAGGTTTGCTAATCAGAAACACCGGCAGCGATGACCTGACTATCTCGGATATTATTGCAGAAGGTGAGTATTTCTACTACGATTTCCGCGGTGAGATTGTGATTGAACCGGGCTGGGATCGCTATATAACGGTTTCCTTCGTTCCTGAGGATGTCGGTGAATTCAACGGAACGCTGACAATTGTATCCGATGATCCTGAAAATGAACAGATTGAAATAACACTAACGGGTTCCGCTGCATCGAGAATGGGGGAATCTGCTCGCGATGTTGTAGTACGCGGAGACTATGCCTATGTAGCCGATACCAGGAACGGGTTTGATGTAATAGATATTTCCGACCCGGAAGATCCGGTCAGGATTGCCACCTTAAATACATACAGAGGAGGCATGGGACTCATGCTGGCGGGTGAGTACGCCTATGTGGCATGCGGTTATGGCGGTCTTTACGTGATAGACATTTCCGACCCTGCGAATCCGGATTCTGTCGGTGGTCATAGAATTCCGGGAGTTGCACGCTCTGTCTTTGTAGTCGATGACTATGCATATGTTGCGGCTGACTCAGCCGGACTACTCATATTTGATATCTCCGACCCGCAGCATCCCGACTCCGTTGGAAGATTCAATACTCCCGATATGTCTCTCGGTGTAACTGTAGTCGGTAATTATGCTTATGTTGCCGATATGGAGAGCGGTTTTCGTGTGATAGACGTATCTGATCCTCGCAACCCGCGCGAGACCGGCAGTTATAATACACCCGGTTTTGCCATGCATTCCGCTATTGATGGAGATTTCGCCTATGTGTCGGATATGAACGGTTTTGTGGTGATGAACATCTCCGATCCGCAGGATCCCAGGGAGATCGGGTTTATCAGCCTGCTCGGAGCTGAGAGCCATACTGTTCTGGTTGGTGAGTATGCGTATATCGCATGTAATCAAAGTGGTTTGCGTGTTGTGGATATTTCTAATCCAATGTTTCTCAGTGAGATCAAAGTTTATGAAACCCCCGGCAGAGCATATCGTACATATATCGAGGGAAATTATGCCTATGTAGCCGACGGTGAAAGTGGCTTGCGGATTATCGACATCTCCCCGACGATAGATGTTTCACCTGTGGAGTTGAATTTCGGTGAGGTTCTCGGTGGTGAAACAGCAGAGGATGTTGTCAACATCGGAAATAGTGGTGGATTGGTTTTGACGATCTCCGACGTGCGCTTTACCGGTGAAGGTTTCTGGGCTGATTTTGATGAGAGAATCGATGTTGATATTGATGACGATGAAATACTCGGAGTGCATTTCGAACCGTTGTATTCCGGTGGTTATGATATCGAAATGATCATCACAACGAATGATCCGGACAGGGAAGAGGTGATCGTTCGATTAACGGGATCCTGTGCAAATGGACAACCGGTGCTCGAGGAGATCGGTGATCTTTATATTCCACCGGAGGAAGGGTTTACGCTTCAACTTGTAGCGCATGATCCGGATGGCGACAACCTTACATTCGAGGCTGAACGGCTGCCGGACGGTTCGACTCTGGAGGGAGACGTGTTCACGTGGACGCCGCGAGAGGATCAGACAGGCACACACTGGGGAATAGTATTCCGCGTCTGGGACGATGGAGATCCGCGTCTATCTGCCGAGGAGACGATTGATATTACGGTAGGTTCGGATAACCGCCCGCCGGTGCTGACGGACATCGGCGACCTTGAGCTTAATGAGAGCGAGGAATTCATCCTGCAGTTGGAAGCTGTCGATCCGGACGGTGATAATCTAACATTTGAGGCTGAGAACCTGCCTGAGGGATCGACCCTCGAAGGTGATATTTTCAGTTGGACGCCCGGTGATGATCAGTCCGGCATATATCCCGACGTAATTTTCCGTGTCTGGGACGACGGTGATCCCCGGTTGTCGGATGCGGATACCATCAGTATAACGGTGTACGATGTAAATCGCCCGCCGGTATTGACTGACATCGGCAACCTTGAGCTAAATGAGAGCGAG
>JABMRV010000114.1 GCA_013202285.1 bacterium
CTGCCGCAGCAGGTGTCACACCGAGATAATCAGCCATCATCGAAGCAAGATGCTCCTGTCCGGCAAAGAGACCGCTCGACATGCAGCCTATGTACATTGAATCTATGTGATCTACACCGGCGTCTTCAATGGCGTTGCGTGCGGCGGTTACGAATATGTCGCGGATGGACATCTCCCATAATTCGCCCCACTTATGCAAGCCGACGCCGATTACAGCTACTTCTCTCATAGTAAATTCCTGAAATATTTATGCCTGCTGTCAACCCACCGCGGTTGACAGTACAATATTACATCGTCCTATGAGCAGTCAGGTGCGGTGACCTGACCGCGGATTGAATGGTTATGTGTTGCGCAGTATCTTACCGCGGAACTTTGCATAGCTACCATAGTCGAGGTAGATCTTGTTTTCATCAAGTTGTGGATCGGTTTTCGGAGCGAGGTCCTGAACTTCGAGAATTCGATCCAACACGGTGAAGATGAATGCATCAGAACCGGCTCCGGAACCGAACGAAACCATCAGTATCCGGTTGCCAGGTTTGGCAACGTCGAGTATCGCGGTTAATCCGAGTGGTGAAGCTCCGGAATATGTGTTGCCGAGTCTCGGTACAAGCCATCCCGTCTCGATCTTCTCTCGCGGGATACCAAGTCTCTTTCCCGCAGCCATGGGAAACTTGCCGTTCGGTTGATGAAAAACCACGTAGTCGAAGTCGTCGGCGGTTAGTCCTGCCTTCTTCATAATACCGTTGGCTGCACCCAGAGTGTGCTTGAAGTAGGCTGGTTCGCCGGTGAAACGACCGCCATGCTGTGGATAGTGTTCATGCTCACGCCGCCAGAAATCCGGTGTATCCGTCATGAAGGCATAAGTCTCATCTACGCGGGCGATGACGTTTTCAGTGCCGAATACGAAAGCTGCTGCACCCGCCGATGCAGAGTATTCAAGGGCGTCACCGGGCGCTCCCTGGGAAGTGTCTCCACCGATCCCGAGACCATATTCGATTAAACCGGCTTTGACCTGGGAATAGACAACATACATTGCCTCAGTTCCCGCCTTGCAGGCGAATTCAAAATCTGCGGTATGACATTCAGGCGTTGCTCCGATGGCTTCAGCGAGAATCGTACCGGTTGGTTTGACAGCATAGGGATGCGATTCCGATCCCACGTAAGCGGCTCCGATTCTCGACCCATCGATGTCGGCACGCCTGAGAGCGTACCGTGCCGCTTCGACTGATAGTGTGATCGTGTCCTGATCAAGACCGGGAACCGATTTCTCTCGCAGTTGCAGTCCCCGCTTATAGTTCTCGGCGTCGGCGCCCCAGGTAAGAGCTATCGATTCAACCTTTATGCGATAGCGCGGGATGTATGCGCCGTAGCCTACAATTCCGACATCAGGCATTTTTGATACTCCTGTATATTTATGAGTTCAAGTAATTTATCTTCAAGTGCACCCAGAGGGATTCGAACCCACACTTTAAGTGGTGCTAACACTTCGCCTCTGCCGAATTGGGCTATGGGGGCACTCTTAAATAATCTTAGACTTGACAACGAGGTAATTATTTATTATGTTTCGCCTGTGGTGCTAACATGTTTAAGAATCCACACACTTGGGAAGTCTGATAGACTATCCCGTAAAGGGGAGATACTCAGTGTCTCCCCTTTTTTTCTACCCTCATTCGGCGATTTACCTCAAATCCTTCACATTCAACTGCAATGTTCTCCTGTCCATCCATCTGTTCTCTTCGACGTAATAAACCAAATCAACTAACCTGTTATCCCGAATCCTATCGATTTCGTCTCCGAAGTTAAAAGCAATAGTATCCAGCACCGTCTCGTCCTGCCTTACTTTGAACTTAAGATGCTTCTTTCCCACAATGCGCGGTTCACCGACAACCTCCAAGCCGTAAGAGACAAACAGCGGTTTGCTGTTTCTCGGTCCAAATGGAGCAAGTAAATCTATCATCTTTATAAGATCACGAGTGATCTCGTTAAGCTTGAGTTCATCGTCGATCTTTATCCTGGGAATGAGGTCATCACGAGATAGTATCTTCTCAGTCACTTCGTTGAACTGTTTTCTGAATGCAGGGATATTAGCAGCTTCGATTGTTAGACCTGCGGCATACTTATGTCCACCAAATTGAATTAGATGGTTGGAGCAGGCTTTCAAGGCGGCGTATATATCGAAATTCGGAATGCTTCGAGCTGAACCCTTACCAACATCATTCTCAATCGATATCATCACCGTCGGACGATAGAATTTTTCAATGATGCGAGAAGCTACTATCCCGATAACACCCGGATGCCAATCCTCACCTGCCAAGACGATAACATAATCTTCATAAGGATTGTACTCCTCCTCAATTTTTTGCAGCGCCTCTATTAAGGTTTTGTTGTCGATCTCTTTTCGACGTCGGTTTTCTTCCTCTAACATCTCTGCAATTTTCTGTGCACGAAAATGATTGCGCGTGATAATCAGTTCAACCGCCGGTGCAGCTTGACCGAGACGTCCTACGGCATTTATACGAGGTGCAAGTCCAAAAACGATATGGCTGATATCGATTTTACCAGGATTATATCCTGCTGTTTCCAAAAGAATCAGAATCCCTTCCATACCGTCACGATTCAGTTTTTCCAGACCATTCTTAACGAAAATCCTGTTCTCACCGATCAACGGAACAATGTCCGCCGCACTTCCAATTGCAACAAGATCAAGATATTTTTCAATATAACTGGAATCGATCTCAAGTTTCTGAATAATACCTTGGGCAAGTTTATACGCTACACCTACGCCAGCCAGTTCTTTGAATGGATAGTCGCAATCTAACCGCTTGGGATCGATAACTGCTACGGCATCCGGAAGCAGCTCACCGGGTTCGTGGTGATCGGAGATAATTATGTCTATCCCTAAATCATGAGCCAGAGCAACCTCTTTGACTGAAGTGATGCCGCAATCAACAGAAATTATCAGGGAACAGCCCTTACGATGAGCATCATCAATACCGTTTTTTGAAATCCCGTAACCCTCTGTAGCACGATCAGGAATATAGAAAGAGACCTGACCGCAGAGATCCTTGAGAAACAGGTAGAGCATCGACACTGAAGTGATGCCATCGACATCATAATCACCGAAAATCAGGATCTCTTCACGTTCTCTAAGTGCCTGGATAATACGATCGACCGCAAGATCCATATCCTTCATCAGGAAAGGATCGATGAGTTGATCCGTATCTGCGTTCAAGAATCGATGAACATCATCGATGCGAGTGAACCCACGATTGCTCAGAACACGTGCAACCGGTTTTGGTATGCGGAACTGCTGAACTATCTCAGCGATGATTTCGGGATCGGCAGTATTATATAATTCCCACTTGGATTGCATACGGTATCTAACTTTCTCGTTATAACTGTAATTGCATAAGATGCTGCAACTATATTGCATAGTATTTCCCCGGCTTCGGAGAAGCCGGGCTACATCATTTACGCTGCCAACTGCGGTGGGTTACAGACACTTCGTGTTGGTAGCCCTGGATCGCAATTTAGGATAATCTTGAAAGCCGGAATGATATCTTTGCTGTCATACCGGATAAAGACGTCTGTACTGTTTCTGTGTTTCGAATATACGTCTGTTATAATACAGCCGCTATTCTACTGGATACTGATAACTCAATATCAGGATGGAGAAATGTGACGGGCAGGAGAGTCGACCCGTAAGCCGAATTCTGTTCTATGCGGTCATCTGCCTCGCGATAATGTTGCCATTATCGTCAAGCGGTCCACCCACGGTTAAGACGAAACGGACAGTTTCGCACCGGAGTGTATACTCCGAATTACCGTTGCTTGACCTTGCTCCGAGTGGGGCTTGCCGATCATTCACCTCACGATGAATGCCGATGAGAGCTTACCTCACCTTTTCACCCTTTATCAGCCTGTAGGCCGATAGTATGTTTTCTGTGGCGCTTTCCGATGCCTCGCGGCGCCTCGCTGTTAGCGAGCACTCTGTCCTGTGGAGTTCGGACTTTCCTCATCCCGATAAATCGGGACGCGACCGCGCGGTCAACTCTCCCTTCTTATTTGAGGGTCGTACGGAGACCTAAATTGTTCCTCAGGTTATAAAACCTGTTCATCCGTCACATCATGTAATACTCAGACTGGAGCGGTTTTCTATTGGAACAGTTGATTGAAAATTGTAAACGAATCCTTAACTCAGGTTTGCGATCTGATTTCTGCTCCAGTCAGCTTTAGTTATTTACTCAAGTTTCTCATTGTGAAAAGTTTTGAGAACTTGAGCTGCTTTCGACTATCAGATAGTCTCAACGACAATAATGCAGCCGCATACTTCACAGAGAATAATATCGTCCATTCGTTTGATCTCCACCTGGCGTTGCGGTGGTATCTTTGAAAAGCAGTACCCGCAGGCACTGTCTGTCATGGTTGATATACCTTCCCCATCCCGAATCTTACTAATTCGTATATAATGATTGTAAACAGGGAGCTTCAACCGGACGACAATTTTCTCACGCTCGTGATTTAATTTTAGTTCTTCATCCTGGGTACTTTCAAGTCGATCCTGCATCTCGGACTGACGATCTTTGAAGTCCGCTTCGACTTTTATCAGCATCTGCTTGATTTCATCAAGTTTGTTCTCTAACTCCTCATCTCGCTCCATAGATTCAAGCTGTTTCCGTTCAGCATCGGAAATTCGCTGCTTGGATTGATCAATTTCCGCCGAGATTGCATCATACTCACGAGTCGTTTTAACGCTGAAAATCACAGATTGGGATTTTTTCATCTGTTCACGTGCTGCCTCAACGATACTCATCTGTTCACTTCGCTGCGTCTCGATATCTGCACGATCTATGTCGATGTTCTCTATCTGTGATTTATATTGAGCAACTTCATTCTTCAGTCTCTCAACCTGTTCAGGCAGATCACCTTTTTCAGCTTCAATATCTCCCAGTTCGTTGTCTATCTTCTGCAGTTTGATTAAAAGAGCAAGCTCTTCCAGCACTAATGTACCTCCCTGAAACGTTAAATTAACAAAAAATGGTGCTCAGAAATTACCGGGCACCAGGATATAGAATTCTACAATGATGAAGAGTTGACATATTACACTGCCAACCGTTCACCTGTGGTAAGATCATACAATGTAAAGCTACTGTTAGTTTGAAAGATTTCATAATTTTCCATCTGCGATGCGTGGGCCCACCAGGATTCGAACCTGGAACCAACGGATTATGAGTCCGCTGCTCTACCGTTGAGCTATGGGCCCTCAACCCAAAATACGATTAAAAAAAAGCAGAAACAAGCAATTTACCTTCAATCCAAAGCGTCAGAACAATTCATAACTAAATTCGATATAGCCCATCGTTCGATCATAATCCTTAACCCGAGCCACAATCGGTTTCAATGAGTTAGAGCGACGATTACCGTATTTCGACCCCACTGTTATGGTCATGTAATTATTGATATTTATTCTTCCTGAGACATCCAGTACCAGAACCACATCCCTTCTACTGCGATGAATAGGATCCCTGTCGATATCTCGATCAGTGGTATAATATCGATCTCTCAGTTCAGTCTCAAGAAGAACTCTCGCCCGCTTCCCCATCATGCGAAAGGCATATCTTACTGTAATCCAGTAAGCATCCTGTTGATAATCTCCATTACCCTCTTCGCTGTCTTCAAGATCGACACCCGAGATCTGAGTATCCAGACCTACATAACCGACGTTGTCATTATCCGCCAGACTATATCCCGCAGCCAGTCGCCAGGGGTAATTACGATAGATAACCTCTCCGCCGCCTTCGATATAGTCGCTGTCATATTCAGTGAAATACTTGTTATAGGCATATTTTTTGAAGCGACCTATCCCAACAAATTCCAGCGGCTTAACCGGTCGATACCCGAGCTTTGCGGTCCATTGATCCATATCAAATCCACAGGGATGTTTCTGGTCGGTGTGAACATCTTTGTAATCACGGATATAATAATTAATATCGTAGAAATAGTTTAATGAACTATAGAGTGATTTAGTTAACTCCTGGCTCATCGTCAAGCTGGTCCAACCGAAGTTCTTGATTGGGTCCATAATATGGTGAGCAAAGTTGCCTGTTGCAGTAAGCTTTGTCTTCCTGTCGGATAGGAACTTCGCTACATATGAAGCCGAAATCTTGAAATCGGAACGGACATCGTCGAGAGAACGAATCGGTGATGTGTGGGATTCAATATCGTCGAGAAAGCGATTACGGTCTCGAACTGAGTAGTTGAGAAGGTTGCTGTTATATGTGCTGCGATAAGTCAGAGTGACGGACAGTTCTCCTCCGAAGAGATCATCAGCCTTCAAAGAGACCGCGCAAGACAGACAAAGTAGAAGAACTGTTAAAGAGAAATGCTTCATCCGGTCAAACAATCATTAAAACCTTACCAGTTTGTACTGTTCGGGAGATATAACGGCATCTTCATTGCCGAGATCCCTTTCAGGGATATAAAATCTGAATATCACGTTTATATCAGTGTCAGGCGTCGATATCATGTAGCGATGCGTACCTGAAGGTACATCGATGTAAAATGTGTCTCCCTTTCCGAGGATCATGTCCGCCTGTTGAGAATATTCGGCTGTACCTGATACCTTGGCATTGAAGAAATCGGTCAGAATCAGTTTACTTCCTTCAAGTACCTGAATCCTGTACGGTTTGTTTACGCGCATACTGTGGTTGAATTCAAGCCGAGAGATGCATTTTACCCGCGTAGGTCCGATTACCTCTAATTCAACTGCACTTTCAGAGTTGCTGCGATAGTATATGTATTCCCTCTCCTTTACGGTTATCCGGGCTTCTTCAGGAAATGAGCGCGGGAGATAGGCAACGTATGATATATCCTCTTTAACCACATGATTTGAGGCGAGTGGCCTGATATAAACTGTATTCTTGGAATCCTTTTTGAGGGAAAACCGGTATTCATGCTCGCCGTCAGCAACAACATAGATGATAGTTCGGCTCTTACCGATTCGATGCTTTTCAGATCTGGGATTTACTACAGAGCTTGAGTATTCGGTAGCGCGGGCGATCAGCGGCTGCTTCTTGCCATCGATTGTGGTGATAAAACTGTAAATATCTTCATTACTGTCATCTTTAAGTTCCATACGTGTAATAATCTTCAGCTCACCCGGTCCGGTAATTCGCACCAATACTGTATTCTTCTGGTCAAGCTTCCAGTAACTGCGTTTCTTCCCACTGATTTCGAGAGTAACCTTCTTTCCTTTGGCTGGTTTTAGCAGCTTCCAATCGGATGCAAAAGACTTAACCGCAAAAAGAACGGTTAAACTCCCGATAAATACAATGGAGAAATGAAGTTTATGTAGATGTTTTAACAATGGATAATTGGCTTATATAATGCTGTCATGATCGATTTTTTCCTCACGCCATTTAAATTTTCTATAGTCCAAGTATTTAACAACAACCAGTATTATAAACATTAATATAAGGGCAAAAACGGCAACTGTCAAATTATATATCTCATGTTCATACACTATTCCGTTTCCGATCCTGGGCAGGGGATATTGATTTATAGGCAGATCATACTCCCTTGCAATGCGCGTAACGTACCCTATCTGAATTATCGGCACACCCGCTTCCGCGAAATAGTGCACACACCCAAGTCCCGGATAATTTTTCGCAGGCAGCTTGAAATTAACGCCGGTAGGTATCAGACTTGCGTTCTGTCGATGACCGATGGCAGCGATTCCGCCGCCTATATTTATGAAAGCCTTATAAGATGAAATCGACGCATGACGTTCATACAACTCCATACGTGCTTGAATGTTATCCGATAAACTCCCCTCATGAATAAAAGTAACCTCGTTGCGGTCGATTGCATCGGCAATAAGGTTACGACCCTGGACTGACAAGCGCAGACCGCCGTGATCGTCGCTCCCACCGATCGACGCCGCAATCGATCGAGAATCGAAAATACCCTCTTCGAGGAGAACCTGTTCCATGTCGAGCCAGGTAAAATCAGGTGAATTCGCTCCCCACCAAGATGATCCAACCGAAGTAATCGGCACCATCCGTATTTTCAGCGCTTTAGCAGCGGAATACAGAGCCAGATTCGCACCAGGCATCGATCCGGTTAACGTCACTGCTATACTCTGCCCCTCTTTTACGCCGCTCTTAACGAGAAGATCAACTACAACAGCAGCAAAATTAGGATTCAAAACGGTTATCTTATCCTCAATTCTACCCTCATCAGTAGTGATCGGGCTGTCCTTCTCATTCAACATGGTGAATAGAAGAGGATCGTTAAGACCGTTCTCTCTATCGGCATGCTCGAATTGCGGAAGACGAAAATTCTTCAGCGCTTCTATCGCCTCAGCCATTGTTCGGGCGGCTTCGATTTTCTCCTTGTAATATGGAGCCTGAACATTAATCCGACTGACGTCTGACCAGTAATACAGCACGATAAAAGCCAGGGTCATCAATCCCAACCACAGATTCGACTTTATAGTCGGTCTATACATTCCCAATTATCTGCCCACCGTTAACAATAATTACCATCAATCGAACCATAGCGCCACCCATCAAGAGGGTTGTTATGGTCTTGTAAACTCCCTGACGTTCCATCCAGTTGGCAATCAAACCCGGAATAATGTAGCCGATAGCCTCAAGCTGCATGTAACCTTCAGCTCCGGAAGTAAAGATCTGCCGCGAGATATACCCAAGGATGAATCCCAATAGAACTGCCAGAACCATCCGTCTGCGACCGTAAATGAACACGAATTGACCAATAGCCTTTATGCACGCCCATACTACGAAGGCTACGATCAATGTTCCTGCAAGTTTGTACGGATTATGGAAGTTTAACGCTATATAACCGGGAACGACAATTCCACCTGCAGCCAGTCCGAAAACCTCGTGAAACACAAGGCTGAATGCTACCCCGATCCCGATTGCGATTTCAATCAAGCTTTATCTCTCCTGTAGAGTGATTCTAATTCTAAGATGAAAAAACTGCAACTGATAATTACTGCAATATACATTATACGTTATGTTTCCTGGTTTGCAGTTTCCAGGATATGTCCCTTGCATCCGCGGCGAGGGCAGATATGCGCTGTTCCCCCATTCGGTGCCGCCATCGAGATCATTATAATGCCACAGTCCGGACATTTTTTTCTACTCACCAGTTCAGTTTCACAATGCGTACAGAACATACGCACAATTGAATCATGAGGTATATCGAATGCTGATCCTATCTTATAGCTCCCATACATGGTTGACAGTCTCAACCATCCGCGTTTATCCTCCATTTCTACATCAACATGGATCGCTGGGAAACTATCAATTAAATAAGACGGATCCATCAAGCTGCGATTGCAGTGAGGACAATTGACACCGATTGGGAATATCCTCTTCTTATAAAAGTAGCGGAACAGGTCCAGCCCGCCTGCGCCGACATTACCCATCGCAAGTATCGTCCCTTTTACATCAACCAGCTCAAAGAGTCTATGATATGTTTTTTCCGGTCTTATCCAGCCGATGGAAATGGACTTTTCTTTGGGAACATTGTTGCGAAGAAGATCACCCATGAATTTCCGCGTCTTCTCACCAGTCAGAACGAAATAATCAAATTCAATGTTACCAGCAACCATCTCAATGAGCTGGACACTGCGATCCTGTCTATCAGTTCGCGAATTGAGCAGGAAAATAACCTTTCCGAGTGGTGAGAAACGTTCACGGATCAGGCGCCATATCTCGAGTGTGGATTCGGGATCGTTGGCTGCAAGTGCATTTACAAACAGCAACTCAGTATCACCCTCCTGGCACACCGCAACTCTCAGAGCGCCCGCATCCGGAACGGATTTATACATCCCTTCGAGTGCTGTCTCACGATCTACACCAGCCCATTTGCAGATAGCAAGTGACAGTCCAACGTTAGCCCGGTGCTCGATATGACCAAAGCGTCTGAGTTCATCGATGCTGACGTCTTGTCCTCCGATCCTCTGGATTTCGGTGTGCTCCCGGTCTGCAACCTTCTTCAATACGTCAAGGTTGGTTTTTTCTGATGTGAAAAGCACTCCATTCCTGGGACATGTATTTGCCAAAGAGAGTGAAATCTGTTCGCGAAACTTGCCCATTTCGTTGGTATGATCCAGTCTGCAGTTGGTGATCACACCGATAGTAGATCGCACCATCTGTTTCTCGCATATCCATTGATACTCAGGTAAGACCGCCATGCATTCAGTGATCAGCGCCTCAGGTTTATACCTTTCGATATAGCTCAGCATTTTTACCTGCTCAATAATATTCGCCTGCTGATGGCGTTTGATTGCGATATCGTTACCGTCAGGATCGAGAATACGTGGGAGGGTACCGGTAGTTTTGCCAACCGTCCTGATACCACCGGCTCTAAGACCGGCAGCAATGAGACGAGTTACCGATGATTTTCCGCGTGATCCATTAACATGGATGCGAATAGGAATGCGTTTGAGCCGTCGTTGATGTCCGACGTACTCCCAGGCGCCATAACTACACATGGCTATCAGTATCAGAAAAAGTATAAGCATTACTTTCGATACGTATGCGGGCTGTTACTATTCAAATGATAAAGCTCTCTAAAACCTTTGAAAAGAAAACTGGAGAACAAGCCTGAATCATTTTAAAACATAAGTAAACAATTTACATATATAATCAACTTTAATCAAGGCTGAAGTATTGTTGCTCTTCATGCAGATTGCATTTCTCGGTATTTTGAATTATTCCAAGTCGATTTTCAGCAGTTGGAAATGACCGTCAATCTTCCCGGTATAGACGATCATATTTCCATCGGGCGAAAACTGCGGGAATCTGATGTCATCACCGATTGTATCAAGTGTTTGGATGGTTCTGCTCGCTATATCCATGAGATATAATTGATAAACTTCTTCTTCCCTTGCACAGAAAGCAAGCCAGTTCTTTCCTGTATGAACAGTCGCACTCCCGCATTTCATTCTCGACGGCGTGATCATCTCTGTGCTTTTATCAACTTGTGACCAGATTAATAGTTCCCCCTGAGGTGTCCTCAATATAAAGGAATCATCCTTCCATCTGACAGGAGCACTCGGATCGATGTCTGCGCCAATTAGTTTGTTCAGTTCTTCACTGTCAACAGACCCGATGAACATTGAGTTCTGCCTGTACCATATCGGCAATGATGGATCCGCATCCCGTTCGGACAGAAAAGCGAAGTATTCACCTTCGAGAGGTATAGGATTCCAGTCGTCGGCTTCAGCGTCGGTAAGGCGTGCTGTTACTTCAGCAACAGGATCGTAGAAATAAATATCACGCGACCATTCCGATCCATCGCCATCACGGTCTGAGACAAAGAGCACCAGCGTATTGTCGAGACTCCAGACGGGATGTTCATCATTTGATTCGCTTGAAATCAATCTTCGCTCGGAATTATCGAGGAGATTTATTTCATAGATCTGCCAGCGACCATCGCGGTTTGACTGGAAAACGATCCTGTCACCACTCGGATGAAAACTCCCGATACCGTTATCATATTCACCGGCAGTCAATTGGTTCGGATCTCCGGCAAACGTTGCTACTGTTCCCAATTCGACAACAGGTTCGGCTTCACCAGTCTCCGTCGTATCGGTGACCTCTTCCTCTGTGGGCTTCGGTTCCTCCTCGATAGAAGGTGGTTTAGCACATCCGATTACAAGTACAAACAGTATCACCGCCGATATAAATCCAGTGAATATAATGCGATGAATACCGTTAATAGCTTTTTCTCTCATTGAAATACCGATATTTTGGTACGAAAAAGACCTAAACATTAAAATATAGTTCTAATATCCCTCTAATACAAACAGATAATTGTAATCTACCATTAATACATCGATAACGTGGTGCAGTCGAAATTCTTGACTTTGGATGGCTTGAATCCCGATCTGCCAGCAAACGGACTTGAAACCCAACTTGTGATCCCGGATCAAGTCCGGGATGTCGGGCCACCCGTCGCAGGATGCGGACACCCTGCGGCACGCAGAATCCTGTATATCCCTGTTATCTTTTTGTTCCGGCAAATCCAGGTTAAGATCCGACATCATAACCGGCTGCCCGCATCACATTACCGGTGAGTATTGCCACCGTCATGGGTCCAACGCCACCGGGGACAGGAGCAATAGCCTCCGCCTTCGGCTCAATCTCATTAAAGGCTGCGTCACCGACCAGCCGATAACCGCGTTTTTTCGTGGCGTCGGGAACGCGATTGATACCCACATCGACGACTATAACACCTTCTTTCACCCAGTCACCCTTAATCATCTCAGTAATCCCGACAGCCGGAACAAGAATATCAGCCTGCCTGGTAATTGCCGGTATATCGGTTGTCCGTGAATGACAAACCGTGACTGTGGCATTACCTCCTCGTGCCTTGAGCATCATCATCAGCGCCAGAGGTCTGCCGACTATCACCGACCTGCCGATAATAACCACTCTTTTTCCCGCAGGATCATATCCATAAGCGAGAAGGAGTTCAATTATACCGCCTGCAGTGCATGGTTGGAATCGCGGTCTGCCGATGTAAAGCATACCCACGTTCTCAGGATGAAAACAGTCCACATCCTTCTCAGGCGCAACCATGCGTTGAACTTCAATCTCATCCAAGTGAGACGGCAGCGGGCTTTGAACGAGCAGTCCATGCACGGTTGGATCGTTATTCACCTCGGTTACCGCTTTGCAAAGCTCGTCCATGGTGGTCTCTTCGGGCAATTTATAATGCCTGAAACCAAAGCCAATTTCTTCGCAGGCGCGTTGTTTTGCGCGTATATAGACAGTTGAAGGAAGGTCTTCACCCACCTGCATGGTGGTTAGAAAAGGTATCGGAAGTCCTTTTTCGTTTGACTGCTGATGAAGTCTCTCTTTTAGGTCAGCTCTTATCTTCTCCGAAAGAGCCTTCCCGTCAAGCTTTGTTGCCATTTAAATTGGATCCTCGTTAAGTTGAATGAGTGGAGCAAACATTCCTGAAATGAATAGAAAGTAACAATTTATCAAATATATCTGGATTCCGGCTTTCGCCGGAACGACGAAAAAGGGTAACTCCTAATGAGTGCTGGCAGACGCCCCTGTCTGCCAGTTAAGTCCTTGTTTTTCCGTCAGAC
>JABMRV010000115.1 GCA_013202285.1 bacterium
GTGGAATACACCCGTGAGTGAACAGAACGAATACCGAACTGAAGACCTGGCTTTCGCAGCATTCCTGCGCGTGCGAGGATACGCCCTTAGCAGGGTCGAAAAGCTGAACCCAACCGAACGGAACTCTAAGCGCGCATTTTATTTTGATGTGCCTCAAGAAAAGCTGCAGGAGCTTAAGCTCGCTTTCGTTAACAGCGACCTCCTGCGGTTCTATAATGAAATTTTGGGTTTGAAAAAACTGTAAGGAGTTTGAAAAATGGCAAGGACCAAGATAAACCTTTCCACACAGGTTGAGGATCAGCTTTCCCCCTCTAATCTCGCCCAGGACGCTTCCAATCGGCTGGTGACCGATGCCGAGAAATCGGGATGGAGTGCGAAGGCTGAAACTACAACCTCAACGCCATCCACCGATGGTTTAATGTCGGCGGCTGATAAGTCGAAGTTGAACGGCATCGAAGCTAGCGCCAACAACTATTCCCACCCAGCGACGCACAGCCTCGACATCATAACCGAGACGACCACCAAGAAGATCTTGACCGACACCGAACGGTCGAAGTTGTCAGGGATCGAGGCGAATGCGAACGATTATTCCCATCCTGTGTCCCATCCGTCGACGATGATCACCGAGGATACCTCTCACCGGTTCGTAACCGACACTGAGAAATCCATCTGGAACGATAAGGCGGAGACCGACGTAGCTACCGGAGCTGCCGACGGTCTGATGTCCGCATCTGACAAGGATAAGCTGGACGGGATTGAAGCCAGCGCCAACAACTACTCGCACCCCGCGGATCATCCCGCAACGATGATTACAGAGGATGCTTCTCACCGGTTCGTTTCTGACACCGAGAAGAGCACCTGGAACGATAAGCTCGATAAGGCTGGTGGGACTGTCACCGGTGACCTGACCGTATCCGGAAATCTGGATGTCAACGGCACGACGACCTCCATCGATACGGTAAATCTGGAGATCGAGGACAATGTCGTCCTTCTCAATTCCAATCAGACCGGCACTCCACCAACAACCCTCCGTTCCGGTATTGAGGTTGAACGCGGTGATGCTGATAACGTAAAGATTCAGTATAATGAACTTACGGACAAATGGGAGATCACCGAGGACGGCACCACCTTCCACGATATCGCGAAGGAGGACGACGCTCGATTCCTGACTTCCGCTCAGAAGACTGCTGCCACGCGGGATGCGACCGGTTCGCAGAACGGTCTGATGACTGCAACGCAGGCTTCCAAACTGAATGGTATCGAGGCAAGCGCCAATAATTATTCCCTGCCGACCGCCAGTGGTTCGACCAAGGGTGGTGTTAAGGTCGGATCTTCGCTCAACATCAGCAGTGAAGTTCTCGACGTGCCATCTTCCACCACCAGCCAGAAAGGTGTGATAAAGTATCCACAGACGGAGACTTTCAGTGGCGATGGCATGACGACCGACTTCGTTCTGACGAACACCCCGGGTGATTATCTGGCAGTTTATCTGGGTGGTCTGCGGCAGACACCGACCGATGACTATACGGTCTCCAACAAGACCATCAGTTTCCTGACTGCGCCATTGAGTGGTCAGAAAATTGTAGTGGATTATATCGAAGTATAAGAGGCTCTGGGCTTTGTGCTCCGGGCTTTAGAACAATCTACTGTCTGGAACTCACCTCCTAAAGCCGAAAGCCAAAAGCCTAAACAATGAAAGAGCAGCACGACACCACATCCTGCAGCGTTCACATAGCGATGATCGTGCTGCTGCTGAAAACAATATTCTCTAAATGAGGTTAAAATGAACGATAATCCTTATCTGGATAGTATTCTTGCCGAGCTGGAAACCGTCGGCAAGGATTGGAACGAGCTGTTCTCCGGACAGTTCCATCTGCAGGAGATCTTCGACCTGGTTGCTTCACTGGTCAAGGCAACCGAGGCCGTTATCACCGCGCCGGGTTTGGGTGCCGATAAGCACCGACTGGTGCGTGAAGCTTTCGAGTACTTCGACCGGAAGTACCGCATCATCGACCGGATTGACGATCTGATCCCGCTGCCCTTCTTCCTGGAGCCATTCGATGGGCCGGTGATCCGGAAGGTCGTGGATTTCCTGATCGGTCAGGCAGTTGCCGTATTCAACATGACCATCTGGGCGAAGGTCGAAGCCGACGCCTGATACAGACAGCATCCAACACCAACCAAGGCGGGGAGCTCGTTCGGAGCTCTCCGCCTTTCTTCATCTTTCTGCACCCTCTTCGAAAATTTCCTTGACTTTCTCACCCCTGCGATTAAATTGGTGCTGCCTTAAATTAAGGTGTGTCAACAACATAACCACAGGAGAACAGAATGAGCACAAGAAAGAAGCAAATCGGCGATCGGATCCGGATCACCGGTGGGCAGAACAAGGACCAGGTTGGCGTCATTGTCGACAAGGAACGACGCGGCTGGGTCATCGAGCTGGAGGATGGCAGCCGAGTTGCCGCATCCTTCCCTATGGTGGCGCTGGTCGAGGCGACTGCGCAGGCGGTTCAGGCAGATGGAGAGCAGGCAGGCGTGGAACAGGCACAGGAGACCGCTGAGGTCGAATCAACCACCGCAGAGGTGGAATCTTCACAGGAAGCGGATCCTGCCACTCAGAGTGATGCAGAGCCCACGCCTGAAACACCGGAGGGCGGGCAGGATATCACCAAGATGTCTGTCAAGCAACTACAAGCCTTAGCGAAGCAAAAAAGCATCGGCATCGCTCGAACCAAGGACGATTTCCTCAGGATCATTAAGGAGAAACACCCCGATGAAGACCTGGATCAACTCAAGGGCAAGACTCTGTTTCACAGGGTCGGTGAGTTGCACATCTCACGGCTGCGGTCCAAACAGGATCTGGTAAATCGCCTAACCGCAAGTGAGAGCTGATGGATGAGGTCAGGAATCCTAAACTGCGTGCCGTAGCCTATCTGCGCAGGTCCACCCGAGATCAGCAGGAGAACTCCATCTACAACCAGCGTCAGGCGATCGACGCCTTCGCTGAACGTCATGAAATCAGAGTCGTGAAGTACCTGATTGATGATGGCATTTCCGGTCTCACCATGGAGAAGCGGGGCGCCTTTAAGCAGTTGATTAACGACTATGTCATCGGCGGGAAGATGGATTTCTCCCTCATTCTTGTACTGGATGTAACCCGCTGGGGAAGATTCCAGGATATCGATGAATCCGCCCACCTTGAGTATCTCTGCCGTAAACACGGCAAGGAGATTATTTACATCACCGAGGCTTTCAAGAATGACAATTCCATCATGGACGCGGTGATCAAATCGATCAAGCGAGCCATGGCGGCGGAGTATTCGAAGAACCTCGGTGACAAGGTGCTGGCGGGTTCATTAACGATTGCCGCTCAGGGTTACAGAGTCGGCGGGACAGCGCCTTACGGCTATGAAAGAATGCGACTGGATCAGGAACGTAAACCGGTCAGTATTCTTCATGATGGACAGCATAAGGCTATCGCAAACGAGCGTGTGACTCTTACACCGGGAGATTCTCCCGAAGTTGAGACAGTCAGGGATATCTTCCATTCCTTTACAGAACAGCAAATTCACGAGGCAAAGATTGCCATAAAACTGAATCAACGGCGCATCCCCGCTCCGGGAGGCAAGGATTGGACAGAGAGCAGCATCCGTGTTATCCTGCGCAAAGAGATTTACACCGGCGCTCAGATCTACAACAAAACCACCCAGCGCCTGAATAACCCTTTGCGTCAGAATCCACGTGAAGATTGGATTATGGTCCCCGGTGCATTCGAAGCGATTGTCTCTAAGGAGGCGTTTACCAAGGCTCAGGAGATTCTTAACCAGCGACGTCTCACCTATACGGATCAGGAGTTGATTGAAAAACTGCAGCAGCTGTTTGTAACTAACGGACGACTCAACGGTCTAATCATCGATGCGACGTCTGGGCTCCCTTCTTCTGCCACGATCGGGAAACGGTTTGGTTCCCTCATCAATGCCTATAAGTTAGTGGGATATGTTCCACCTCATGATTATCGCTTCATTGAGTTGAAGGGTCTGGTGCAGGATGTTGAACTTAGCCTTCTCAATCGCATCATCGAGAATCTTGAACAGATGGGCTTGCATGTCGTCGATTATGGTAGTCACTTCCGTATCAACGATCAGTTGAATATCAGAATAGTAGCTTCCAGCATCCGGAACAAGGACGGTCGAAAATGCTGGGTATATCGTTTCGACAGGAGTCAGTCAATCGATATAACCATCGCAGTGCGTCTCGCGGACGATGAGGGAAATATCCAGGATTTCTATTATCTCCCAATGATCGTGATGGAAGTTGACCAACTATTCTTACTCTGGTTCAATGGAGTCTATCTAGATGTATTTCGATCTAATAATATAACAAATTTCTATGATTTGTTTGCTGATACCTCTGTTATAAACAACGATTTAAAACTGGAGGTCACGAATGCGTGAAATAAAGGAAATCCCACTCGACAGCATTAAGATCCTTAATTCGCGGGAGAGGGATCCTCGTAAATTCGAGGAGAATGTCGAATCCATTCGCAGGGTAGGGTTAAAGCGTCCGATTGTAGTTAATACCCGCTACCTTGAAGAGACTGGGATGTATGAGTTAGTTTGTGGTCAAGGTCGTATTGAAGCTTTTAAGAAGCTTGAACTAAATAAGATACCTGCGCTGTTTGTGGATGTGGATCGACCTATCACTTATATCATGTCGATAGCTGAGAATGCTGCCAGACAAACACCGCAACCACTTTGGTTTGCAGGTGTTATCAAGGGATTGAAGGATAACGGCATGAGTGTTAGTGAGATTGCAGAAGTAACCGGTCGATCTGGTGAGAGCATACGAAATTACATAAACCTGATTACCCGTGGTGAGGAGGAGTTAATTAAAGCAATAGAGCGGGGACAGATCGGTGTATCTACTGCGATGCAAATCGTAAAGACACCTGAACCTGAATTGCAGAACTTGCTCGTTGAGGGATTGGAGGCAGGTTTAGTTTCAGGAACGGACATTCCAACTGTTAGGCGTCTGATAGTAAGTCGACAACGATACGGTAAAAAGTATCCACCTTGGAATTCTAAGGAAAAGGGTTCTACTAAACCCCGAACTTTAGATGAACTGCGTAAAGACATAAAACAAACGCTATCAAAGCAAGAGAAATTCATTCAAAAATCAAAACATGCTGAAAATAGATTAATTATCTTGTCGGATGACCTATATCGTCTTAATAATGATACAGCTTGGATTGAGCTCATTCGGGAGGAGAACCTTATAGATTTTCCCCATTTGAAAGGGGATACGCTGAAAGGCATATTTGACTCATTTAACATTGGAGGAAAAAATGAGTGATATTGGATTTCAGATGAGAACGGTAGAGTTACGTGTTTCTGACCTGTATCCTCTATTTCCAAGAAAGGAAGAATTCAGAGGAAGCAATGTCTTCCGGAAAATCGTCAGTTCCATCAAGGAATTAGGATTGATTGAACCATTGGTAGTAATTGAGCAACAAGGTCATTATTTTATCAAGGATGGTTATCTTCGGTGGTGTGCTCTCCAAGAACTGGGGTTTGAAAAAGTTGAATGTTTGATTGGTACTGACATGGATGTTTATACATACAATAAGCGTGTAAACGCTCTAACGCCAATCCAGACACATAGGATGATTGAACGAGCAATCAAACATGGAGTTGAACCGGACAAAATCGCAGATGCACTGAATGTTTCACAGAATTGGGTAAAGCTGATGGAGAAGTTAATCACTGGAATTACTCCGGAAGTCATTGAGAAGTTAAAGCAACGCGTTGTTGGGAAAAAAATATTCGAGGAGCTTAAAAAAGTTTCAGCTGACCGTCAAATGGAAATTTTACAAATGATTGAAGCAGCTGATGATTACTCTGTAAAATATGTCAGAGCTTTAGTCTTAGCAACAAATCCAAAACAATGTGTTAAAAAGAACTCTACCCGGAAGAAGGTTGACCCGAAAGTTCAGGAAGAGTTCGCTGGTCAACTTCGTAAGATAGAAGTAGAGTTCAAGAATGCTTCAACAATCTTTCGGGACAACATGTTTGACTTGGTCAAATTGTCTGCTTATATTAGGAACCTACTAACCAACCAGGAGATACGAAGGTTCCTTGATCAGCATTATCCTGACATCTTAGTGGATTTCGAACGGATCGCCAAAGATACAAGTTTGAATGTGTGAGATCGAGATGATGTGCTTCCAAGATTTCGTTATGCTGATGTTAGTCTTTATAATACAAGCACTAACAGCACGATATTGAGTTTGCATAACCGGATTCAATAGCAACACACCTCAAATAAGTGTGAAACTCTTGCTTTAGTGAGAGTGATTTATTAACTTACAAAGCTAAAATCAAACTCGCTTTCCAAGCCAGCGTTCTTAGCGCCGATTAAGATGGTTCATCTTGTCAGAACCTGAGTAGATTTGCTGGCAGATATCCATTAATAAACAAGTAAATATTGACATTTAAGAAGAAACAACAGTACAATAACAAGGACAAACTTAGTGTAACATATGAAGAAAGCATTAATAACAGGAATTACCGGTCAAGATGGTTCTTACCTGGCAGAACTCTTGCTTGGTAAGGGCTATGAAGTTTATGGTTTAATTCGTCGCAGCAGTTCCTTCAAC
>JABMRV010000014.1 GCA_013202285.1 bacterium
CCTCCTTCATCTTAACATGCCCTAATTCATTGTTAGTGGCGAAGAAGAGGAGGTATTGGAGTCGATCCTTTCTGTCATGCATCTCGAAGAATCGAACAAACTCCGCAACCTTCTGTAACTGAAGCTGATAAAGATTTTGGAGTTCTACGATTCGATCTCCTTCCAACTCAGCTATCCGGATAACATCCTCCGTACCAAATGCGTCGACAATATGACGGACAACCTCATCTCGAGGATGTTCCAGAAACCGATTGATAGCATCAATCTGAAATATTATTAAGACTTCGCAACTTCTCTGATTTAGTAATCTTTCGATAAGGGAGAAAGGAATTCCAGAAAAGCCAAATGGATCAATGAAAGCGAATGTTGGGGCAGGAAGAGCTATCCCGTCATCTATAGAATCCAGAAAACTACTCAATTTCTCGTGAAACCGATTGCATTCAACCTTAACATTAAAATGATGTGGTATCTCCTTTTTCTGTAATTCATGTTGAAGGTTCGCAATTCGATCCTCTCGCTCATCGATGAACCAAAACGCTAACTCACCTTCCAACAATTTACGATGGTGGATTGCAACTTCCAGAGCAATTACAGGAGAACCCGGTTCACCATCCTTATAGCGACCTGGTCCGCAAAACCCATCAAGGTATATAATTCTATGGTTATATTTATTGAGGATTGCAAACCACGCTCCAAGATATCGTCTTAAGATCTCATGCTTTGCTTTTGTGTGCGGTTTTAATGACCACACTGTCTCTTTCGGAACAACCATATTGTCCTCCCTGTTACTTTCAAACAAAGATGGATTTTATAAATCCTTCGCAAAATATACTGCACAAATGTAACCTTGTCAAGAGTTTTATCTCTTATATACAATATACTATCAAATTTCAATATGAACAGCGAAAACCCTATGAATATCATAACCTTCTTTACCCATACAACCCCTCAACACTCAAATACCTCTCACCGGTATCGGCGAACATGCAGGCTATCAGTTTACCCCGGTATTCCTCGCGCTTCGCCAACTGAACCGCGGCGTGAGCAGTGGCTCCGGAGGTGATCCCCGCAAATACCCCCTCCTCCTTGATTAGCCTCCTGCAAGTGCTGAAAGCCTCCTCCTCCGAAACGAGGATAATCTCATCGACCAGCGATTTATCGTAGAGATCAGGCACCCATCCCGGCGACGTGCCCATCATCCTGTGCGGGTGAAACAGACCCTTCGACAACATCGGCGCTTCGGCAGGTTCGATACCCACCAACCTGAAATCCGGCTTGCGCTGCTTGATGACCCTCGCCACTCCCATCGCCGTGCCGGTGGTTCCGAGTCCGCAGACGAAGGCGTCGATCTTGCCGTCTGTGTCACGCCACAACTCCTCGGCGGTGGTTTCGATATGCGCACGGATATTATCCGGGTTCGAATGCTGGCAGATATAGTATGAATCGGGTATGCTCTCGGTCAGTTCCGACGCACGCTCCCTTGCCCCAAGAGTACCCTCCTCCGCCGGCGTCAGTTCGAGTTCCGCTCCGAGCGCCTTCAATATATTCCGGCGCTCAACGCTCTGGATCTCCGACATGCAGATAATCAGCCTGTAATCCTTGATTGCGGAGATATACGCCAGCGCGATAGCCGTGTTGCCGCTCGATGCCTCGATGATCGTCGTGCCGGATTTGATTCTCCCGCGTTTCTCAGCCTCTTTGATCATGTAGTAAACCGGTCGATCCTTGATACTGAACGGGTTGAACATCTCAAGCTTGGCGGCGACATCGGCGTTCAGATTCCGCGCGAACCGCCTTAGATATATCATCGGCGTATTGCCGATACAGTCTATGATACTTTCTTTGATGTTGATAGGTTGTCTCCTTGTGTTACCTCCTTAAAGGGGAGGGGAAAGTGGGTGACCCGACTTGCTTGCAAGTCGGGTTTCAAGTGAGGTGACAGACAGGAATAAAGACAAGATGTCTGTCCTGCCATTACCCCCCCCTTGTATTCCCCCCCCCACTATTTAGGGGGGGGAATGTGGGTTCAATTTACTCAAAAAAAGCGCCGGCTGAAACCAACCGGCGCTTGTAAACTCAAATCCAAGGCGTTACCTCACATACGCAACCTTGACATATTTTCTCTGCTGATGATAAACGACCTCAAACAGATACACACCTGCGGAGAGATTCTGCCCACTGATGCTAAGGCGGTGCGTTCCCGCAGAGAACGGTTGTGACGTCGATTGAACCGCACGTCCCCTAATATCGTAAAGCGTATATCTGACCGGCGCAGTCTCCGGCAGGCTGAATTCAACCTGGAAACGGTGGTTGAATGGGTTCGGATAAGGTTTGCTCAGCGTGAAAGCAAGCGGAGCGACAGGGATTTCACCGGGCAACGCCATCGGATCGGGGAAGCTCAGATCATCGAACAGCCAGACGTCGTCGTTTATCTCAAAAGAAGTGGAACGCGTTTCAGCGCCGTTCTGTACTGCCAACAGGTAAATCCGATCTCCATTTCGCAACTGCTCCGCTTCATCACCCACGGTCAAAGCAAGCCTGAAATGCCCGCCGACAGCTCTTCCGAGCGGGATGAAATGCCTCGATACGGTCTCGGGATCCGGAACCTGTTCACCGTCGGCGCCAACCCGCATTCCTTCTCTCACAACATGCACTGTAAATCCTCCCCCACAGACGTCACCGTTCTGCCTGCATACCGGCAGACCGTCGCTGTTGCTGATTATTAGAGGACGCGGCGGCATTTCGTTGACGTCATGCTCGTCATAATCGGATGAAATGCTATGGTCGTTATCTTTGCCGGAGAAATCACCGTTATACCCGAATTCTCGCCTGATCGGCGGACCAACGGGACGGAGCTTCCTGCTGTTCAGGAACACCACGTATGAGCGGTCGGGAGCAAATGCGTTGAAATTATCGATATACCAATACTTGTCCGGAGAGGCTTCAGCCATGTTGAATCGGGAATCATCGACGTTCCAACTCAGTAACAAATCGTTGCTGTTATCGGGGCGCAAATCATCCAGCGATTGCTCTCGACCGAACATTGGTGCATAGAAATTCCAGCCCGCATCCATCTGTTCCCAGCGGAATTTGCTGTACAGTTCGGGATGACCGGTTACAACTATCTCCTGAGGTTCGTCGGCATTCATCAGGTTGATCCAGTATGCCACACCTCGATCCAGCAGGAATAGATTGCCCGTCCATTGGTCGGTTTCCGCATTATAACGAGTCCAGCGGTAACTTCTCAAATGCCTGTCCCAGGTGGTGATCTCGATGTCGGTCTGAATATCTCTGAATACTGCACTCGGAGACGGCGTTTCCGGCAGCAGAGGGAAGGCAATCAGGTTGAATCCGGGATTCAGTTCGAACTTCCAGTAACCGACTACATCACGCTGTGACTCGGCATCCACGACCTGAGCCGCAGTCAACGCCAGAACAATCCCCAACAATAGAACTTTTGAATGCTTTAACATCATCATATACCTTGAAAAAGGTTGACGGAAAAACTTACTCAATGCAACCGGATCACAATTCAAGAAAATACTCACATCCATTTAGAAGATAAGGAATATTATCCTCAAATTCAAGGGTAAAGTCAACTTGACCGGATATGGCATGAGACTGTTGAGAATGTCTGATATTGACAAAACTAACGCCCACGCCCGCCGGTGTGCGGTCAGACGGGGCGTCTGAAGCACTATTAATAACTCGAACTTCGATATAAAACATGAATCCAATCTATTCACTTGATTTTCAGTTGTCGAACTGTTATTGTTTAAGCAATTTATATATATAAGAATCTTAAACACACTTCTGATGCTGATTACTTAACCAGCGATTTCTGATGAACTAATTGAGAGGAGAACTTACTCATGCTGATTAAGCCACTCAAAGTAAAAGGCGCCTGCGAGATCACTCTCAAACCCTTTCACGACCAGCGGGGTTACTTCATTGTTACTTATGACCCTGAAATCTTTAGAGAACATGGTTTGACAAATGACTGGGTACAGGAGAATCAATCGAGTAATATCGGTAAGGGTATTCTTCGCGGGCTTCATTACCAGCGACCTCCTCATGCTGAAACAAAGCTGGTTCGAGCTGTGGTGGGAACGATCTTCGATATGTTCCTGGATCTGCGTCGTGATTCGCCAAGTTATGGCAAGTGGGATTCAGTGATTCTCTCTGCGGATAAGTTCAACATGGTATACATCCCAAAGGGCTGCGCACATGCATATTGTACCATCTCAGAGGAATCGATCATCGCCTATAAGGTGGATGCCCGGTATGCACCTGAAGCGTCCGGTGGGATTCGCTGGGATGACCCCGACCTGAATATTCCCTGGCCCCTGCAAGATGAACCGATCTTATCTGAAAGGGATATGAAATGGGGGTCATTCACCGATTTTGAATCACCGTTTTGATTTGTATATTAGGGTTAGTGGATAGTCCATTAAGTCGGAGGATGATTGTCGGAAGATTTTCTTAAAGGTGCGCATCTGTTAATCGCCGATGATGAAGCGATCATACGCGACTTCTTCGTTGAAGCGTTAACACGCCGTGGAGTGAAGACTGTAACCTGCATCGATGGAGTCGAGGCGAAGGAACAGCTCGAGAAATCGCCGTTTGACGTTGTCATCACCGACCTGAAAATGCCACGCATGGACGGCATGGAGGTTGTCAGGTTTATTCTCGGCTGCTATCCAACCACACCCGTCATCATGCTGACCGCACACGGTTCCGTCGAAGGCGCTGTCGAAGCGATGCGTGCCGGGGCGTTCGACTACCTCGAAAAACCACTCACCGATCTCAACGAACTGGACATGGTACTCGGCAGGGCGCTGCAATATCGACGATTATTACTCGAAAACCAGTCTTTGAAAGATGAACTGAGCGAGCGATACAGTTTCGACAAACTCGTCGGTCCGGGCATCAAGATGCAGCGCATATTTGAACTACTGGCAACCGTTGCTCCAACTCAGGCAACCATTCTGATCCAGGGCGAGAGTGGGACGGGGAAAGAACTTGTGGCGAGAGCTATTCACTACAACAGCCCGCGATCCAAGGCTCCGTTCATCAAGGTTAACTGTGCCGCGCTGCCGGACGGTCTGATCGAGAGCGAACTGTTCGGTCATGAAAGAGGAGCGTTCACCGGTGCGATTCGAACCACGCGCGGCAAATTCGAAGCAGCCAACGGTGGAACACTGCTGTTGGATGAAATCAGCGAGATGCCGACGGGACTCCAGGCAAAGCTGCTGCGCATCCTTCAGGAGCGTGAATTCCAGCGGGGTCGGTTCGACCGAGACCGTAAAGGTCGATGTCAGACTGCTGACCACGACCAACATCGACATCAAGAAGGCAGTTGAAGAGGGACGATTCCGCAAGGATCTCTATTATCGCCTTAATGTCATTCCGATCACCATCCCGCCTCTGTCCGAACGTCGTGAGGATATTCCTGTACTGGCATATCACTTCCTGCGCCGTTTCAACCGCATGCATGGAAAAACAGTTGATCGAATCTCCGACGAAGCTATGAAGTACATCACCAACGCTCCCTGGCAGGGCAATGTTCGTGAGCTTGAGAACGCTATAGAACGTGCTATCGTGATGTCCCGCGGTGAACAGATCGAACTGACGGACTTCTTCATGACCGATGAAATCCCGGATATTACCGTCCTATCCGATGCACCGGTTATGGAACTGGGAGTCGGAAGGGTTCAAACCATAGCTGAACATGAAAAACAGCTCATCCTGCGCACGCTGAGCGCTAATGAGGGACACCGGGCACGTACAGCCGAAATACTGGGCATATCTATTCGCACCCTCCGTAACAAGCTTAACGAATACCGCCGCACCGGAGATAACATCTGAAAGCCTTTCAGTTTGCAGATTAAACCGGATTTAAGTAAGTAGCCCGGTTTTCTCGAAACCGGGGAATATTGTTATAACTGACTTAAGTTTCGCATACCCCCCTGCTATTGCAGGGGGGGAGTAAGGGGGGGTA
>JABMRV010000116.1 GCA_013202285.1 bacterium
CTGCCGCCGCCGACGACGACGGCGACGCGTCGTGGCGGGCACGCGGTGTGGATGGGGGGGCCGCCGAGACGGCGGGCTCGGGGACGGTGGACGCCACCACCAGCCCGGCCCCCGCCACCGCCGCCGCCACCGCCGCCGCCGTGACCACCGCCGCCGCCACATGGGTCGCGATCTATGCCAATCAAGGTGAGTGTTACGTCAGCTCCCGAGATACTCTGCCCATTTTCGGAGAAGACCGTCCCGGTCAGCGAACACAGGTCCTGAGCATTGATGGGAATTATGCCTAACAGGATAATGAAAACAATAGATAAGAAGTACCGCATTTCGGTTCCTTTCTGTATGGGAATTCCAGCAAGATATTTCATCATTGAAGTGAATTTACTCAACTATTGAAACGATGTCAAGGGGATTCCGTCAAACCTGTACTTTTTAGTGCGGTTTTTTGCGAATTGGTAGTGTAGGTGATTTCGGACAGTGAATATTATTCGCATCAGATGCGCATAACATTCACATCTTCAATGCTAAAGTTATCGAAAAATCATTGGAATTCAAGGCATTGATGGCATTATTCGGCGGGGAAGTGGTGAAGAAATCAACCTGGGCGATTAAGTAGTTCGATATTGCAATGAGTGCAAAGCCCCAGCTTAACTGGTAATAGCGGTTATAGGTGGAATAGCGGTCTGAAATTTCAGGCTCGCTGCGAGCGGTGAGGTAATCATCCCGTGCACGATCAGCCGCGAGCGTCGATATCAGCAGACCGGTCAACGCCGCAGCCTCGATACCCGTAAAGAGAAACCCGCTGTTTCTGCCTTCAGACAGATGCCCCCAGCCCGGGAAAACCAAGGATTTCAACGTCGCAGAAGGCTCATGTATCAGCGGTTCCACAATCAGCAGCGTATCGATCCTCAACCGTTCATCCGAAAACTTCGGATCCGTAATCTCAACGCCGGTCGGTAAAGTTGAAGCATAAAGCAGCATCCGGTCGTGCACCGGTTTGAACAGCTTCCAGACCGGTGGAGGCAGGTCGGTCGGTGAAAGATCGATTGAGCGATCAAACAGCAGCGCCATTTCAAATGAAGTCATCGCCGCGGCGTCCATTCCCCGCATAGCCTGCGAACAGCCGAGTGCGAGGTGAAGCTTTCCCAACTGAGTGGAATCCAGATCGATATCGTCCTTAGCCTTAATCACTATTCGTTCAACGAGTTCGAAATCACCGGCAAGGTAAGCCTCCCAGGCTTCCTCAGCCGGTCCGGCTCGCAGTGATGAAGCAATCAGGATTAAAGAAAGAATCGTTATCCTGACGATCATTTAACGACCAGGATTTTTCCGTTGCTGAATTTACCGCCCGCAAGAGTTCTGTACTGATATAAGTATATACCCGCCGGATAACGGCTGCAATCCCACGTCCAGAAACCGCTGCCGTTTTCAACGGGAACAACAACTATCGACCTGCCATTCAGATCCATAATCTTCAGTACGGCAGAAACCGTCGGTAACCTGAAATTGACGAACCCGTTGGCTGGGTTCGGTTGAACTGAGATATTGACCGATTTCGTCGCGTAATCCTCGTCATTAGAAACATTTACGGGATCGTTTACCCACTTCTCGACCGAGCTGAGTACTGGTCGGCGTTGATCGGTACTCCTTCCTCCAATGGCATAGAGGCTGTCCCTCACACAGACGAGAGCAAAATCCATCCTCGGTTGAATCATATCCGGGAAGTCGTCCGACCATTCATCATCCTCAGGGCGATATGTTTCAACCAGATTGGTTATCCCATCAGATGTAGTTCCACCGGCTGCAATCAGCACATTGTTCAGAAATACGGCGCCAAGACTACCGCGGGGATTGGGCATGGGTTCCATGATAATCCATTCGTCCCTTTGCAATACTTCCAATCGGTCAAGAGGACCGAAAAACAACCCACCGACAGCCCAGACTATACCGTTTCTCACCGTTAGACCGAAGTCTGCACGCGGTCTGTTCAGAGAGGGGGCTTCCAACCAGCGTTGACTTTCCGGATAGAACCAGTAACCACCGTTCAGGTAATCCCGCTCTCCACTCTTTCCCCCGATAATTAAGATTCGATTATCCACAACAACCGATCCGTGGGCTGATCTCATCGATTCGTGCATCCGTCCAATCATTTCGTACTCACCGCCCTCATCATCTTCAATACTGTAACGATACAACATATCATTTTGTCCGCCGCGTGTGGTCACTCCGCCAAACAGAAATATATATCCGTCCAAGGCAACCGCCGTCGCCTGATACAGAGGCATGGGCAATGACTCTATCTCCCGCCAGGTATCATTCCCGGTGTTGTAAACCTCAGCCGAAGTCATCATATTTCTCAGATCATTCGAAATACCACCGAAGACGTAAATCATCCCGTCGGTAACTGCAGCAGCATGACCCATGCGCGGTGAATTCATCGGTTCAACTTCAATCCAGAGACCCTCACCGAAAACCGCCGTTGATACTGCGAAAAACAGTATGATTGTTAAATATGTCCTGTTCATCTCTTTACCGTTATCTTTCTGACTGACTGAAAGATTATTGCTAAGGAAAGATATTACCTCTAATCCAGCGGTAACATCCAAGTTTTTAAAAAAGCATTACAAGCTCGTGCCGCAGGGTGTCCTCACCCTGCGGTCATTGGTACTGGTTTTCGCTGCAGGGTGGGGACACCCTGCAGCACATGAATGCATATTTTCTGACAGACTGGAAAGCCGGTAACCACGTAATAACAATGACATGTCTGGATTCCCGCCTGCGCGGGAATGACACATAAGGAACTTTATCAAAAGGCATCATTAAACAGATTTCAGCGTATCCGTCATACGGCGGAAAGGCAGACAGTCCGCCGGCTGGCGGATGCCCCACCGTTTCGCAGGCAGAGACACCTGTGCTACCCATTCACCGACAGAGCCCATCCTTAGTTGTTTTCAGCAATCATCGTGCCGTTCCTGAGATCGACTCTTAATCCCAATTTTTCACCCGGTTTGACATCGACTTTACCCTGCCACTTATCGAACTCCGGGTTGTATATCTCGATCCGGTGTTCTCCGGGAACAACCCAGACCGGTTCGTTTCGCGGCAGCAGTCCAATCGAATCGCCATCCACCCAGAGATACCCCCAGGGTTTGGCAGCAATGTTAATCTGAGCAGACTCCAGTGAGAGATCGACGGCAAGCGTATCAGCCGCTCCATCTGATAGTACAATCTCCCTACGCGCCGGAGGATAGTAGTCGTGTGTGAACTTAATAATATGCCTGCCGGCTTTCATCTTTAGTGTTCCCAGCGGTGTTATTCCGACTGCACTGTCGTCGATGGTGACATTCGCCCAGGGACGGACTATAATGGTTAATCTCGCCGTTCCGGCTACCCCGGAAGATACCGATTCCTTTATAATATCCTTCTGTGCGGGTACTGTTCTCCCTGTCGGATCAACCGAACTCAAGCGATCCGGAGCGATTGTAACAGTATCTTCATAGGCAGAAACTGGCTTGATTTGCTCAACCGGATCAACGCTTGAATCTTGCGAGCTATCCATGCTGACCTTGAAGATCACTGCCATTATAATCACCGCAACCACTACAGAACCGAACCACCAGACCCATCTGACGGATCTTCGCTGCATGCCTTTGTTGGTGTCTTCACCAGGTAGTGTCTCATCCTCAACTTCAGCGATTTCAGAGGTAATATCTACAGGATGAGTACCCCCTTCGAGAACAACCAATGCCTCCTCAGCATTGACAGGTCTATCATCCGGGTTCTTCGCCAGCAGGGCATCGACCATTCTCGCCAGTGCCGGGTCGAACTGCGGCAGCTCGCTCAACCTCGGTGGGTCGATGTTCCTGATCTTATCCAAGCTTACCAACGGATCTTCAGCGGCAAAAGGATTTGAACCGGTCAGCATTTCGAGCAGGATAACACCGACTCCGAACAGATCGCTGCCGGGTGAAGCTTGCTCGCCATCGACAAGCTCCGGAGCCATATACGACGGCGTTCCGATAACGGCGCCATGTCCGGTCAGACCGCTTTTCCGCTCGAAACCTGTCAACGAGAAATCAGCGAGAACCACACGTCCGTCGTATCCCATCAGGATATTATCCGGCTTGAGGTCACGATGGATCAATCCACGTGCATGTACTGCAGTCAGTCCCTTCAGTATCTCAACGGCGATTTTTTTTACTTCATCCTGAGAGAGCGGACCCCGAGACTTCAGCCTGTCATCTAATGTGTCGCCATCAATCCATTCGAGTGCGAGATATGGAATACCGTCTTCGCTGCCACATTCATAGACCTTTACGACATTCGGGTGATTTATCCGGGCGATAGCCTTTCCCTCGCGCAGGAATCGCTCCGACAGCTCTTTATCCTTCACCCAGTGCTGGTGCAGAACCTTAAGCAGGACCTTGCGATCCAGTCCCTTCTGCAGCGCCGGGTATGCGGTCGCCACCTGACCTACATGCAGCGGACTGTCTATCTCGAATCTGTCTTCGAGGGACAAGTAGTTCTCCTCTTCAAGCCGTTAGTTGACGGAGTAACCTGACAGCTCTTCCCCGCCAGATTACTCCCGAAGTATCGGGATTGAAACCCGGCGGGAACTCCTTAATGAATATAGCGATATCTATGTGTAGCACTAACATATCCGCTAAATAGCGGATCGGCAGACAAGAATATCCGCCCCAACCATTCGCAGGCAGGGACACCTGCGCCACCCCCAGAAATGTCGGCGCTCATCAAAAAAGACTACGCATCACGCCACTTGGCGAGCATCTTCTGCAGAAACCGCCGACTGACGCCGAGGATTTGAGCGGTTTCGGTGCGGTTACCGTCCATCATCTTCAGCACGCGCAAGATATGAGCATCGGTAACGCTCTGCAGATCAAGAGCAGCGATAGCCGGTTCGCTTTGAGCTTCGCCCTGTACCGGCAGATCGAGATCTTCAGGTTCGATAGTATCCGAAGCCGCCAGTACCGCCGCTCTTGCCAGTATATTCTCCAGTTCACGGACGTTGCCGTGCCAACTATATTTCGACATCATGTCGAGTGCAGCCTTCGATATCCGCCTCTTCGGCTGCCCCGTGCGTGACGCTACTTTTGTTAGTACTGCCGCCGCGAGCAGAGGTATATCACTGGTATGTTCTCTCAGCGGCGGGGCTTCGATTGTCAGAACGTTCAGTCTATAGAAGAGATCTTCACGGAAACGTC
>JABMRV010000117.1 GCA_013202285.1 bacterium
TGCCTACGGACTGGACAAGAAAAAAGATCAGACAATAGCGGTATTTGACCTTGGCGGCGGGACATACGATATTTCAGTCCTCGAAATAGGTGATGGTGTGTTCGAGGTTCGCTCTACCAGCGGTGATACTCACCTGGGCGGCGATGACTTCGATCAGAAATTGATCGATTACGTTGCCGACGAATTCAAAAAAACAGAAGGAATCGATCTGCGCAGTGACCCGATGGCGCTGCAGCGGTTGAAGGAAGCCTGTGAGAAAGCGAAGATCGAGTTGTCGAGTTCCCCCCAGACAGCGCTCAACCTGCCGTTCATAACCGCCACGGCGGATGGACCAAAACATCTCGACATGAACATAACACGCGCTCAGTTCGAACAACTGACTGCCAACCTCCTCAAGCGCACCATCGGTCCGATGGAACACGCTTTGAAGGATGCAAAGATGAAGGCATCCGACATAGATGAGATCATTCTGGTCGGTGGATCGACCCGTATGCCTGCTGTGATCGACGCGGTAAAGGACTTCTTCGGCAAAGAACCGAACCGTTCCGTGAACCCCGATGAGGTCGTGTCGATGGGTGCGGCTATACAGGCAGGTGTGCTGGCAGGCGATGTATCCGACGTTGTACTGTTAGATGTGACACCGTTGTCGCTGGGAATCGAAACCCTGGGTGGCGTTATGACCATGCTGATCGAAGCCAATACCACGATTCCCACGCGCAGGGAAGAGGTATTTTCAACGGCATCAGATAGTCAGCGCACGGTTGATATTCATGTGCTGCAGGGAGAACGTCCCATGGCAATCGACAATAAAACAATCGGTCGTTTCCAGTTAGATGGTATTCCTCCCGCTCCACGTGGCATTCCCCAGATCGCGGTGGCGTTCGACATCGACGCAAACGGCATCCTTTCTGTTTCAGCAACCGACAAGGCGACCGCTCGCGAGCAACACATAAAAATACAGGCGTCATCCGGTCTAGGCAAGGAAGAGATTGAGAAAATGAAGACCGACGCCAAGACCCACGGCGAAGAGGACATGAAACGCCGGGAAGAGGTTGAGACGCGAAATCGAGCCGATCAGCAAGTCTGGCAAACGGAGAAACAGATCGAGGAACTCGCCGAAAAAATCGATGCCGAATCAAAGGCAAAGCTGCAGGCAGGCGTCGATAGAATCAAGGAAACGCTCAAGGGCTCCGACTTGCAGGCAATTAAAGATGCCAGCGACGATCTGGAAAAGATATGGCAGCAGATTTCTACCAAGATGTATGAAGATATACAGCAAAAGCAGGCTGCCGGAGCTGCAACCGGTGAGGAGACAAAGAGTGAAACCGAAACAGAAGAAGAGAAAAAGGACGGCGAAGTCGAGGATGCAGATTATGAAGTAGTTGAGGAGAAGTAAAACTTCGTTTATAGAAACAGTGTAATATATGGAAGAGGCTCGATGTTAACATCGAGCCTCTTTTCTTCTCCTTGATGATTTCGGAGCAGCAGCCCAGTCCTGTCTTGACAACAATCCGTTTCCTGAGTATATTTTCTTTTTAAGCAGTTCCTGTTGATAAAGTCCTCCAGACCGCTGGCAGACGCCCTCGTCTTCCAGCGGACAGATGACATTCTCCGACATCCTGTGAATCGTGAATCCGAAATCGCTAATTACCCTAACAATTAAAGCAAACCATCATGATCAAACGCTATACACCAAAAATAATGGCAGACCTGTGGAGCGAACAGGCAAAATGGGAGCGGGTTCTCAAGGTTGAGCTTGCCGTAATCGACATCTACGCCGAAGACGGCATCATCCCGTTAGAGGCTGCATCCGAAATACATGAACGCGCTGCCTTTGATATCGAGAGGATCGACAAGTATGAACAGACTGTCAAGCATGACGTCATCGCCTTCCTCGAAGCTGTCGGTGATTCGCTCGACGAATACAAACGCTGGCTGCACCTCGGTCTGACCTCGTACGATGTTATCGACACTGCACTCAGCATGGCTTTGACCAGAGCAGGCGCGCTTATCCTGGTACAGTTGCATAACCTGCGCGACTCCCTCGCCAAACAGGCGGTTATCCATAAAAATACACTCATGCCAGGCAGAACGCACGGGGTACATGCCGAGCCATACACCCTCGGATGGAAAATCTGCAACTGGATTGCCGAGACCGACCGTGACATCAAAAGAGTGGAACGATCGATTGAAACCGTGCGTATTGGCAAGCTTTCAGGAGCAGTCGGAACCTATCCCTTTATCACTCCCGATCAGGAAGAACGGATCCTGAGTGCACTTGACCTGCAGCCGGACACTGTCTCCACCCAGATCATCGCCCGTGACCGCCATGCCGAATTCCTCTCGACACTGGCGCTCATCAGCGGATTGGTAGAGAGAATCGCGCTCGAAATCCGGCTCCTTCAGCACAGCGAGGTCGAAGAGCTTTGCGAGCCATTCACCAGCGGTCAGCGCGGTTCGTCCGCCATGCCTCACAAGAAGAATCCGGTCGCGTCGGAAAACCTCTGCGGGTTGGCGAGACTGGTAAGATCACATGTATCTGCAGCGTACGAAAACATGCCGCAGTGGCACGAGCGCGACATCAGCCACTCTTCCGTTGAGAGGGTAATCCTTCCGGACTCGACGTCGCTGGTTTATTACATGCTGGTTCGCATCACCTGGATGATCGAAAACTGGAATATAAACGCAGAAACTATGAAGCGGCATGTTGCCGACGACCGGGGATTGATGTCATCCGGTGCGCTGCTGACCATTCTCAAGCAGGCGGGCATCGAAGACAGGGACATCTACCGCCGCGTCCAGCAGCACGCAACGGAAGCGCGAGAGGGAGGAGCAACGTTTGCTGAGCGAATCAGGAAGGATGAGGAGATAGTAAAGGCAGTCGGCGAAAAACTCAACGAACTGTTCAACGATGAAGCCGTTTTGAAGAGAACGGACATTCCGTTGAAGAAACTGGGATTGCTCTAATCAGATTAAGTTTGGAATGCAATCCGATCATAATCCCGGAGGGGTTAATCCCTGAATAGCCACCGGCGACAGCCGACGGGTAGCCCGACTTGCTTGCAAGTCGGGTTTCAAGTCTTCTCTTTTTACGGTTCTTCGCTACATCGAATGGGGAGCACCGTCATTCTTACCTTTTAATTAGTGGGGCAGACATTCCTGTCTGCCGATCCGCCAGATGGCGGATCAGCTAACGGATTAAGCGAAGAAGTTGTTATTAACTTCAAGCAGGTTATTCACAAATCCCACTAATTCATCAATCCTCGTATTGACTGTCCCTCTACAATTAAATACCTTACGATGAACAAACCGTATTGAAACTGCGAGGCAACGTGGACGACAAAAAACCTTCACAGGCTAAGGGTCTGCATCCCGACGCCTATCGCATCATGGACGGTAACGAATACCATCCATATATCTCACCTTCAAAATTAATGCCGGAATTCACCCTGCGCGCGGTGATACTTGGCGTCGTTCTCGGGATAATCTTCGCCGCTGCAAATGCCTACCTGGGGCTGAAAATTGGCATGACAATCACTGCATCCATTCCAGTATCCGTTATCTCAATGGGAATTCTGCGCGGCATTCTCCGCGGAGGATCCATCCTGGAGAACAACATCGTCCAGACGGTCGGATCGGCGGGAGAATCGATTGCTGCCGGGCTTTGCTTCACCATCCCGGCGCTTCTGATGATGAATATGGATCCCGATTACTGGACGCTGTTCATGGTCGCTGCGCTCGGAGGACTGCTCGGTGTAATGTTGATGATTCCGCTTCGCCGCTACCTGATTGTCAGGGAACACGGCAAGCTTCCCTATCCGGAAGGAACCGGCTGCGGGGAGGTCCTGGTTGCCGGCGAAGAGGGTGGCTCCAAGTTCAAGACGGTGTTCGCCGGATTGGGCTTGGGAGCGCTATACAAAGGACTGATGGACGCTAACGTCGTCGGTTTGTGGCAGGAAACTCCTCATATCACTCTCCCTTTCATTAAAAAGTGCCAGGTTGGATTCGACAGCTATCCGGCGCTGCTCGGCGTTGGTTTTATCATCGGTCCGAGGATCGCGGCGCTGATGTTCTCAGGAGGCGCGCTGGCTTGGTTAGTGCTGATTCCGATCATTGCAACCTACGGGGAAGGACTGACGGAACCACTATATCCATCCAGCGTAATGATGATGGACATGAGTCCCGGAGATATCTGGAACAGGTACATACGTTACATCGGCGCAGGTGCGGTCGCTTTTGGAGGGATTGTTTCGCTGGTGAAAGCATTACCGACAGTCATCAACTCATTCAAGGCTTCCATAAAGGGTTTCAGGTTTTCGGTCGATTCTGCAGAACCGCGTACCAGGCGTGATTTACCCGGTAGTCTTGTTATCAGTGGAACCATTCTTGTAATGTTTCTTATATGGGTGCTGCCATCACTGGAACTAAACCTGCTCGGAGCACTCCTTGTCGTGTTGTTCACCTTCTTCTTCGCTTCGGTCGCCTCACGAGTGGTAGGACTGGTCGGAGGTTCCTCACTGCCGGTTTCAGGCATGACCATCGCCTCTCTGCTTGGAACAGCGCTAATCTTTACCGCCCTTGGCTGGACCGGTGATTCAGGAAAGTTCATGGCGCTTATAGTGGGAGCTATTGTATGTGTAGGCATCTCATCGGCGGGTGATATTTCTCAGGACCTCAAGACCGGATTTCTTGTCGGAGCAACCCCTTACAAACAGCAATTTGGGCAGTTTATCGGAGTATTAACAGCCGCTACCATTACCGGAGCAGTGATTCTGCTGCTGAACGAAGCGTTTGTTATCGGTTCAGACAAACTGCCCGCTCCGCAGGCAACCCTGATGAAGCTGGTGGTTGAAGGGGTGATGGACAAGAACCTGCCATGGGCGTTAGTTCTGACCGGAGTGGGGATTGCGGCGGTCGTTGAGTTGTTCAGGGTGCAATCTCTACCGTTTGCAGTTGGGCTGTACCTTCCGTTCGCCTTGTCGGTGCCAATCATGGTCGGTGGATTAATGCGCGGAATTCTCGAGAAAAAACGCAGTGGCGATGAATTGAAATCAAGTCGTGAAAACGGTGTATTGTTCGGTTCCGGGCTTGTCGCAGGTGAAGCCACTTTCGGTGTTCTGATCGCGCTGTTTGTGTACAGTCAGGAGAAGGTTGATTGGTTGAAGGGTATCAGCACACCGTTCGTTAAGAACGTTCCCTTTTCCGGCTGGATATCCCTGGCAGTATTCTGCCTGATGACGTGGGTACTTTGGCGGGTTGTGACGGCGGGTAAGGAAAATAAATGAAACCCGCCGACCTCCCCTGGCCGTCGGACATAAAAGAAGCCGTCTCTCTGCAAAAGGAACTTTCAGAACAGTTAATAATCAAAGGAATCGTAGAAAACCCCGATCTCGTTGCCGGAGTTGATTGTTCATCTTATGGCAGCAGTGGCATTATCGTCGGAGCAGTCGCCGTCTGGAGTCTAATTAAAGGAGAACTTATCGGTTCAACCACGGCTCAAGTAGAAGCTAAATTTCCTTATATCCCGGGGTTGCTTGCCTTTCGGGAGATCCCCGCGCTGCTCAAGGCATTTGAAAAACTTGATCTCGAACCGGAAGTAATTATTTGCGACGGTCAGGGAACGGCGCACATGCGCGGCTTCGGCATCGCCTGCCACTTGGGATTGTACATCGGAATCCCCACCGTCGGCTGCGGCAAGAGCAGATTGGTTGGAAGCTTCTCTATACCGGAAAACGATAAAGGCTCAGTCAGCACATTGAAATATAAAGGCAAAGAGGTCGGCAGGGTCGTCAGAACAAGAACTGGCGTTAAACCTGTTTTCGTCTCTCCCGGTCACCTTATCGGCATCGACGAAGCAGTAGATATTGTCCTGAAGAGTTGTACTAAATATCGACTCCCGGAACCGATCAGAGCCGCTCACAGACTGGCGGGAGAGACTATGGAAAAACTTCACTCATGAATTATTGGAATTACCTGACACGATTTATTCTGACAATTGCGGCGATCACCGTTATTACAACGGCTGTTCCGGCAGAGGAATGGGATTCAACCGCTGTCGAACAGAAAGCGATGCGGGCTGAAGAGACCGTGCGGAACGCTTACAAAGTACTATGGGATTTCAAGTTAGAGTTCGATCTTGCTGACACAATACGGGATCCCGATCATACCGGGGTGATTGGTGTCAAGTTCTCTCCCATTACTACTACGCTGGGCTATCCTGAGGCAAAACTGCTCTCGACAAAACCCGGTTGGGCAGGTTGGCTGGTGAGACAGCTTGCGAGCAGCAAAATATGGGAGGGAGCAAAGGTCGCAGTCACCATGTCCGGTTCGTTCCCTGCGTTGAACATCGCTGTGTTTGCTGCATTACAGGAATTCAACGTTGATGTAAAGTGCATATCTTCCGTCGGTGCGTCGAGTTGGGGAGCGAACGAACCGGGCTTATCCTGGCCCGAACTCGAGAGGATACTGAAAGAAGAAGGCGCCCTCAGATTTGGAAGCGGCGCAGTCACTCTCGGCGGAACAGCCGATAAAGGGCGGGAGATGAGTGATTACGGCTATGAGATGGAGATGAAAGCCGTCAAACGGAGCCTGCTGCCGCTGATTAAACCAACCAGTCTGCGCGATGCCATTAAAAAGAGGATAAGATTTTACGGTCACCCGGAGGATTATTTCTGCTATATCAACATCGGAGGCGGTCAGGCGTCACTGGGAGGCGGTGCAAAAATACGTTACAACCGCGGCGGCTGGTATTTCGAACCTCTGCCTGTGAAAGGCAATCCCGATGGCGTTATGGATAAATTCCTGAAGGCAGGCGTTCCCTGCCTGAACCTGCTGTTTCTTGAAAAACTTGACTTACAAGAGAGGATTACTGAACGTTGAAACTTAAAGACGATCGCTGGTACATTGAGAGAATGGTCGTCGGTGAGCTGATGGTGAACGCATATATCGTAGCCTGGCTACCGACAAAGGAAGCGATAGTGATAGATCCCGGCGGAGAAGCCGAGAGGATTCTCGACCGGACTAAAATCCTGGAACTGAATATTATTTCCATACTGAATACACATGGTCACGGAGACCACATCGGCGGCAACAGGGAGATGCTTGAGGCAACCGGCAAAACGCTCATTATCGGTCGTCTCGATGCCGAGATGTTGACAGATCCGTGGAAAAACCGATCAGCTCAGTACGGGATGTCTGTATCATCTCCACCTGCAGACAGGTTGCTGGATGAAGGCGACGAGGTCATGGTCGGCGATGGAGTTATGAAGGTCCTCCATACACCGGGACATAGCCCGGGAAGCATTGTACTGGCGGGTAACGGTTTCGCCGTCGTCGGCGATCTACTGTTCGCCGGTTCCATCGGACGCACTGATTTCCCCGGCGGCAGCATGGAGATGTTGCTGCAGATGGTCAGAGAGAAGGTCTTCCCCCTTGGGGATGACTGCCTTGTACTACCGGGGCACGGTCCTGAGAGCACAGTCGGAAACGAAAAGCTCACCAATCCATTCCTGCAGCCCGGTCTTAGGATTGACTGGTGAACGGATATTATTCACAGTGTAATAATCATCTTTACATTCAATGACTCGTCATTCTGGCGAAACAGACTGTCTGAGAATAGCGATTTCTGCCTCAGTGCCTGCTGGCAGACGCCCCCGTCTGCCAGAAATAACAACAACTTGGCTGGAAGACGAGGGCGTCTTCCAGCGGACAGATGACATTCTCGGACAA
>JABMRV010000118.1 GCA_013202285.1 bacterium
TACGCCCACGGCTATTCAAAGGTCATTCCCTTCGGGAATGCTATGCTGACTTATTAGAAATCGCTTCAAGCAGATAATCCGGTCGGTCTGAAATAAATCCATCCACGCCGAATTTAATCATTCTCTGCGCATCAGCCGGTTCGTTTACCGTCCATGCGATTACTCGCAATCCCTCCTTGTGAGCCAGCTTAACCCAATCACGCTTGAGTATCCTGAAGTGCGGTAGAAAATACTCACATTCAAGCAGACGAGCTGCTCTGATCGCACTTTTACCGTTGACCAAACTACCGGTTAACCTGTCAAGCAGGAAACCGCGCCTGATCTCAGGAGCGATCTCCATTGAATGCTGCAACGCATCGGGAATGAAGGATGTTATAACCGAATTCTCAACCAGATCGAAATCCCTGATTAACGGAACGACCTTATCCACTCCGTCAGGATCCTTCAACTCTATGTCATAGTGTAACTTATCTTTATACCTTTCCAATATCTGTTTCAGAGTGGGAAGTTTCTCTCCTCCCCCTACATCTATCGCCCGTAATTGACGACTGGTCAGTTCCCGCACCGCCTGGTTACCGCTGCCCGGAACAAAGATACGTTCGTCGTGAACAACCACCGGAATGCCTTCGCTCGACAGTCTCACGTCCAGCTCGATCCACCTGATTCCCCTGTCATATATATAGTCAAACGCAGCAAACGTGTTCGCCGGTCGATAGTACAATCCGCCGCGATGTGCTATCATGATAAAATCGTTCCGCGTTTTTTCAACGGGATTCATTGATTCACCCCAGTCCCAACTTCCGTTTTACTTTGTTCAGTGTCTTATCGGCAATCGGTCTGACTTTGTCGGCTCCATCCTGCAGCAGTTTTTCAATGTGAGCAGGATCATTCGTCACATCCTTGAAACGTTCCTGTACCGGTCGCAAGCCCTCGATAATAACCTCCGCCAGTTCGCTCTTGAGATCGCTGTAACCTTTGCCCTTAAAATGTGAACCGATCTCCGAACGACTCTTACCCGTGAACAGTTGATATATGGAGAGCAGATTAAAGACGCCCGGACGTTTCTCGTCATAGACGACATCACGCTGGGAATCGGTGGTAGCGCGCATGATCTTCTTCCTGATAGAATCCGGGGAATCAAGCAGGTTTATCGCATGTCCCTGAACAGTTTCGCTCTTCGCCATCTTCTTTGTCGGATCATCGAGTCCCATTATGCGCGCGCCTGTCTTTGATATGACCGGTTCCGGCATCCTGAACAGATCACCGTAGATCGAGTTGAACCTTCCGGCAATATCGCGCGCCAGTTCGACATGCTGTTTCTGGTCCTCGCCGACCGGAACATAATCCGATTCATACAGAAGAATGTCGGCAGCCATTAACACAGGATAGTCGAGCAATCCCATGCCGATGGTCTCCTGTTTGGCGGATTTGTCCTTGTACTGATGCATCCGCTGCAGCCAGCCAAGCGGTGTGAAGCAGTTCAGTATCCAGGTCAGCTCTGAATGCTGCGGGAGATGGGACTGTACGAATATCGCCGACTGTTCGGGATCTATGCCCACGGCGAGCAGCAATCCCGCCAGTTCACGGGTCTTAGCATACAACTGTTTCGCATCATGTTTCACGGTAATGGAATGCAGATCGACAATGCAAAATATATTATCGAACTCTGCCTGTGATGCTGCCCAATGTCTCATTGCGCCGAGGTAGTTACCGATATGTATATCACCTGTCGGTTGGATTCCGGAGAATACGCGCTTTTTCATCTGAAGATTATTTACTCCCTGAATTATTGATGATGGTGGTTATAGTCATATTGGAATGAAACATGGGCAAACAAGTAGCCCATGCCACCCGACAGCGAAAGCTGGGGTCAACACTCCCCATTATAACTATGATGTCTGCTCATGTTTTTAACTTCTTCTTCTTTGCCGCCGGGAATAGCACGTTATTCAGTATCAGCCTGTATCCCGGCGAGTTCTTGTGCAGTTCGAGGTTGGTCGGCGGGTCGCCGACAAGGTGACGGTAATCCTCCGGGTCGTGCCCTGCATAGAAGGTCCAAAAGCCCTGTCCGAAGTTTCCATGAATGTATTTGACCTCGTCGCGTCCCTCGTACTCGCCCATAATGGTCGCTGAGGGCTTGACCAAAGAGCGACGAAACGATGTCGTCTGACCCATGAAGCCCTTGACAACCGACGTGTGATCCTGTGTCAGCATCGTCGGCACCGGATCGTATTTCGCCGAGAACTCGAACAACGTGAAGTAATCACCGGCTTCACCCTTCCAGCCCCGTCCCGACTCCTTTGTCATATCGATATCCGAGAACTCATAGACCTTCGGATCGAATATCAGTTTGAATCTGTGAAATGCGAGGCATTGGGAGTAATCGAGCCGTTTCTGCGCATCCGGATCAGGCGGATCTCCGTCGTAAGGCGTCCCCACGATATCCACACCTTCCGCAGATAGCGCGATATCGAACGAATCAGTACCTGAGCACATTGCGAACAGGAATCCGCCTTTATGTACATAGGCTTTTATTTCGCGTGCCACAGATTTCTTCATCTCGCTCACCGACGGATAATTCCATCTGCCTGCGCGTTTCTGATTACTTATCTTCTGCTCCTGATACCAGGCGGAATTTTTGTACGAAGCAAAAAACTTTCCATACTGTCCGGTAAAATCCTCATGGTGCAGGTGCAGCCAGTCGTATTCGCTCAACTGTCCCCGCAGCACCTCATCATCATATATCTGGTCATAGGGTATCTCCGCATAGGTCAATGCCATCAGCACCGCGTCGTCCCACGGTTCGTAGCCTCCAGGCGCATAAACGGCTATCCTCGGCGCCTTCTCCAGGGGAACGACTTCCATATTCGAGCCTTCGATCTCAGCATAGATCCTCGCCGCGTCCGACCCGCTCACCATCTCGAAGGAAACTCCTCTAATCCTGCATAATCGCTCGAGCTGCGGGTAGTTATCGCAGAGGAACGAACCACTGCGGTAGTTGAGCAGCCATTCGGCACGTCCTCCCTGTTTCACCGTCCAGTATGCTACCCCGTATGCCTTCAGATGATCGCGCTGGGACAAATCCATCGGAATGAGCATCTTCTGAGCGGCTGAAACTGATAAGACACAGGTTAATGTTATTATAAGTATATATCTAAAATGGAGCATCATATCATAGAAAAGATAATAAAACGAATCCCCTCTTTACTGGTTAAGTTTATTCAAGAATTCTTCCGCCGGCAGACGCCATCGTCTGCCAGTAATATCAAGGACTTATGTGTCAGACGAGGGCGTCTGACACCGGACTGTTGACCGGATTGTTGACTGGCTTGACGACTTTTCCAGTGCTCTTACACTATAATTCCCCCCCGGAAACCGGTGGGGAAATTGAAGGGTAAATATCTCACTTCCACTTGATTGAACAACCGATAGCTCTGGTTCTCGTATCGGTAATCTTCTCAGGAACACCGGCAAGAACGGCATCGAGAGCATCCCTCAGCAGCGCACCACTTGAATCGCCGGGATTGTCCATATCCACATCGATCGCACCGCGGTAGCGGAGGATCATATCCCCGTCAAACAGGTACACATGCGGTGTAACCTGCGCGCCGTATGCACGTGCTACGTCCTGTGCCTCATTGTATAGATACGGGAAAGGATAACCCTTCTGTTCCGCACGTTTTTTCATGTTCGCCGGACTGTCCTGGGGATAGTTGACGATGTCATTCGCCGAAATCAGGACGAAACCGACATCCTTTGCCATGTATTCCTTACCAAGTACAATCATGCGGTTTTCCTGCTTGATCACATAAGGGCAGTGGTTGCAGGAAAATATGACAACGAGAGCTTTCCTGCCTTTGAAGTCATCAAGGCTGTAATTTCTGTCATCCACGCCGGGCAGATTGAAATCCGGAGCCGGTCTGCCGATGGCAAGCTGGTTGTCGCTGTCGAAGTCTGTTGAATAATCGGGCATTTAATTCCTCCTTTAAGTTTCAAATTTAATATAAACATACTGTGTTCGATGGTCAAGTGAAAGATTAACGCTTCGCTTAGTGAAAGACTAACGCTTCGCTCAGTGCAGCTTTGGCAGACGGGAGAGTTAGGATAAAACAATGCCGCCGGACAGATGTCCGGCGGCATTTTCTTCATTTTCGGATTCCTGCCCGTCAGTTAAAGCGGGACGTTCAAATTGAGACTACTTAACGAGCACCACCTTTTTCACCGATCGGAACGAGGCTGACTCCATCCTGTACAGATA
>JABMRV010000119.1 GCA_013202285.1 bacterium
ATCAGTTACGGCTTGATCGAGGCTGGTGAAGTCAGTTTGAACGTTTACGATCTTACCGGACGTCATGTCGCTGAGCTTGTTAGTGGTCAAATAGCTGCAGGAATTCACACTGCGGTATTTGATGGCATTGACCTTTCGAGCGGCGTTTACTTGTTGAGGCTTGAATCTGGCAACGAGATCTCGCAGATGAAAGTTGCGTTAGTGAAGTAATAGGGAGCACCAACATTCCTGTCGGCGACCTTATTTGAGACCCCCCCTGAATCCCCCCCTACTGGCGTAGGAGGGGATAATCAGAGACCCCCCCTAAGTCCCCCCCTGCAATAGCAGGGGGGGTGTTTTGTGAATACTCCTTCAATCTCTGTCTCACTTTCATACTTTCAGCATTTCAAGTATAAATACACTTGCTAAAGACCAGCGATAAAATTATATTTCTTTGTTGATCCTTTCAAAAAGAATTAATCTCATAACAGGAGACAATATTGAAAATCGCAGTCCTTGTTAAGCTGGTCCCGGATACCGAAGCCAGTTTAAAAATTGGTGAAGACCGCAGATATATCTCGAAGGAAGATATTAACTTTGTCCTCAACCCTTTTGACGAATATGCTGTTGAGGAAGCATTGCTGCAGAAGGCTAAGCATGGTGGGTCAGTTACGGTCATCTCTCTTGGAGGTGATGAGGCTGTCAAAGCTCTCAGAAACAGCCTCGCTATGGGTGCTGATGATGCTGTGCATCTGAAGACACCAGGTGGACTCGATATGCTTGGAGTCGCCAGAACACTCGCTGCCGCCCTTAAAGATAAAGGCTATGATTTGTTTTTTGCCGGTAAACAGGCGGTCGATGACGACTGCGGAGCGGTAGGACCGATGGTGGCAACTCTGCTGGATATTCCCCATGTTTCAGTCGTTACCAAACTGGAAGTTGAAACTGACAAACTAATTGCAGAACGTGAATTTGAGACTGGAACAGAGGTATATGAAGTACCACTACCTGCGCTTATCACCACTCAGAAAGGTCTAAATGAACCGCGTTATGCTTCGCTTAAAGGCATTATGATGGCGAAGAAGAAGACGATAGAAGAAGTCGATGTTGAGCAGATCACAGCAAAGGCTGAAACTGTGGGACTTGCCTATCCACCGATGAGACCACCCGGGAAGATTGTCGGTGAGGGCGCTGAAGCAGTTCCGGAGTTGATAAGGCTGCTTAAGGAAGAGGCTAAAGTGCTCTGAGCGCACTTAAAAGTAATATAAAGGGAAATCATGGATATTTTAGTATATGTTGAGATGCGCGGGGGCAAGATTCGACCGGCAGGATTGGAAGCGGTCTGCAGTGCAAGAAAGCTTGCCGATATCGGTGGCGGGAAACTGACAGCGGTATTGATGGGAAGCAATCTGGAAAACCTCACAGGCAAGGTGGAGAAGTACGGAGCGGATAGTATTCTGCTCATTGATAATCCCGATCTTGACGGATATACGCCTGAGGGCTATAGAGAGGCGCTTACAGCAGCTTACGAGGCAACCGGCGCCAAACTTGTCGTAATGACGGCGACAGCGCTGGGCAGGGATCTTGCACCGGCAGTCGCCGCTAAACTCGATGCTGCACTGCTGCCGGATTGTACCTCTGTCGAATACAGCGAGGGTAAACTCTCCGTAACACGTCCGGTCTATGCAGGCAGATGTATTATGACTCTAACTGCAAATTCTTTTCCGGTTGTTCTAAGTCTCCAGCCGAAGGCTTTTCTGGTGGTTGAGCGTGAAGCGGTTTCCGCTGAAGTCAGCAAACTCGAAGTCGCGGTCAGTGACAAGATCCGCGCTCGACTAATTGAAACACGCGCACAGGCTGGTGAGAAACTCGACGTCACAGAAGCCGATATCATCGTTGCCGGCGGGCGCGGGATGAAGACAGAGGAAAACTTTAAATTGATCGAGGATCTTGCCGATAAACTTGGCGGCGCCGTTGGAGCTTCACGGGCAGTCGTCGATAGCGAATGGCGCCCGCATTCGGAACAGGTGGGTCAGACCGGTAAGGTTGTCAGCCCGACACTCTATATCGCAGCCGGAATTTCCGGTGCAATCCAGCATCTGGCAGGGATGAGATCTTCTAAAGTAATTGTTGCAATTAACAAGGATCCGGAAGCGCCGATTTTTAAGTCGTCGGATTACGGCATTGTCGGAGATGCAATGGAAGTGCTGCCTGCTTTGATCGAAGCTGTTGGAGAGTAAAACAAGTAGAATAACCAGCTTATGAACCTTTCGTCGAACGTCTTCCGACGTTCAACGGTTCTTTTGATCCTGTTTAGTTTCTCTTCCCTGATTTCTGCTTCACATGTGTTTGCTTACGAACCGGTGAACAAGGAAAATTCAGCCTCAGACACTGTTGATACGGTGAAGAGGGTGATAGATCTTTATAATTCAGGTAATATTTCCGATGCGGAACATTTAGCTCTCAAGTACCTGGAGAATCCTGACGGGCTGACTAAACTTGATCGCTTCATGCTCTATAAGGTACTTGCTTTCTGTGCGGTTGCCAACGATGATGAAGGTGGTGCAATACGCCGGTTCGTCGAGGCGCTTAAGCTAAATCCTTCTCTGCTGCCGAATCCCATCACCTGGTCGCCGAAGGTCCGTCGTGTGTTCTCGCTGGCGGTCGATGTATATGACAGTCAGACCCGTCGTAAACAGTTGAGTCGGCAGAAGCGGGAAGCAGATATCTGTCGGCGAGCATCGATGAGATCTTTGTACCTGCCCGGTTCGGGGCAGATTTTCAAGGGGCACAAACGAAAAGGACTGGTTTTGCGAATTATGTTCTGGGGAGCAGCAGCGACATTTGTGTATTCTCAGGCTGTTCTACCCTCTGCACATGATGATTATCTAAACTCAATGAACAGGATTGAAGCAACAGATCGATGGATGAAATACAGGGATGCCTATCGCCTAAGCTATATCTCAGGGGGCATTGCAGTAACGACCTATTTATATGCCTTTCTTGATGCGCTGTACAAAAAACCAGTCGTAAATTCTGAAATCCAACCGGAATCAATACCGATAACAGAACCACAGTAGTTCCCGCCTGCAAGATTCAGCGAAGAATCGTACTTACCGATATAACAAGCAGTAGTCCGTCAGATTGTGCACTGAAACCCGCAGAGCGTGCAAGAAATGCACAATCCTTCCGATCCGGTTTCCTCAAACCTCACTCATAACAAAGATTCTAAGCACTTTAATAAATGGCACAGTCCTTGCTGTTAACGTTGTAGGACTGTTTCTTGCACTGCACCATCGACATTCGTTATTTGCACAGCTTCAACCGTTTCACTTCGCAGCCGATCTGCATCATGCACTGCTTCTGCGGAGATGATTTACTGCAGCACCACAACACAGAACAACAACAGCACAGCTTCTTGCACAGCTTACAGCACGGCATCTTTGCACTGAATACGGTATAGCTAACGAAACGGAACTTGACGATCATCATACGAATGTCTCATGTAGAGGTTCGGGTTCGCTCCCCGGATAGCTTTTCATCTTGCACTGTTTCAATCCGGTTCCCGCTTCTTCTACATCTTTGACAAGTGATGCTGACACACGGCGTTTTTAACTGCTTCATCTGCGTCGCCTCCGGGTACCGCGACTGCAGGAGATTGCCTGACACAACCCGCTGATGAGTTTTTCCCCTTTAAGCGCCCGGTCAGCATCACCGGCAAAGATTAAACGGCTTCACGAGGTTGCTCTACTCGAAAGCCGTTTTGTTTATATATGGAATGTTATCCCGCAGCTGCGGGATACCGTCTGAATTGAAATTCCAACAACACCTTACAACAGATGATTAAACAGCGGCGCAGAGACTTCTGCTCCGCTGTTTTATTTTTGCAAATTTGCAATATTAATACATCGTTATAGTTCTTTTATTCTCACCATAACGACTCCTGCCTGAACCGGGTTGACAGAGGGTATGTCAATCGCTATATTTCATTGTTTGTGATCGGTGACACAATTATCGTTCACAGTATTCCCTTTCATATTTAAAGATTCTTTAATTAGTTCCTGTTGAAAATGTACCTGATCTGAAGGATTTTATCTAGTATTATCATTACGGTGTAAGCCGGAAACCACAAAATAACAATAACTTGTCTGGATTCCCGCCTGCGCGGGAATGACAAAGTAGTGCGGGAATGACAAAATGAATACTTTTTCAACAGAAACTAATTAACTGATAAACAAACCGTTATAACTGGAGGAGACTGGAATGCCAAACTTCGAACGAGTAACAGTTCCCACTGATGGGAATCACATAACCATTAAGAATGACAAATTAAAGATTCCTGACAATCCGATAATACCGTTTATTCGTGGAGACGGTATTGGGATAGATATCTGGCCTGCAACACAAAAAGTGCTCGATGCAGCTGTTGAAAAAGCTTATGATGGCAAGAAAAAAATTGCCTGGATGAAAATCTATGCTGGTGACGAAGCTGTGGAGCAATATGGTGAAGGAGTTTACCTACCGGATGATACTCTCAACGCTATCAAAGAGTTCATCGTTGCCATAAAAGGTCCTCTTACCACACCGGTCGGTGGAGGTCACCGCAGCTTGAACGTTTCGTTACGCCAACTGCTCAACCTGTATGCCTGTATTCGTCCTGTAAAGTGGTTCAAGGGTGTTCCCTCCCCGTCAGTTCACCCGCACTGGATGGATATCGTTATCTTCCGTGAGAACACTGAAGACGTTTATTCCGGAATCGAATGGGAACAAGGCAGTGAGGAAGTGGCAAAAGTCATCGATTTCATTAACAACACTATGGGGAAGAACATCCGCCTCGATTCGGGGGTGGGAATTAAACCGATATCTATAACAGGTACAAAGCAGCTCGTTCGCAAGGCTCTCAAGTATGCCATTGCGGAAGGACGAAAGTCGGTGACATTCATGCACAAAGGTAATATCATGAAGTTCACCGAGGGCGCTTTCAAGGACTGGGGTTATGAATTGGTAGTGCAGGAGTTCCGGGATCATGTGATCACCGAAGCTGAATTGTGGGATGAAGCGATGGCGGAGGATGGGGTCACGCCTATTACCAAACCGGGAGCTTTTACTGAACTGCGAGGTGGGAAGCCGGCAGGAGATCCCAACGGCAGGATTATTGTTAAGGACAGGATAGCCGATTCGATATTCCAGCAGATCCAGACGCGTACCAACGAATATGATATAATCTGCACACCTAATCTGAACGGTGATTACATCTCGGATGCCGCTGCCGCCATGGTCGGTGGTCTCGGAATGGCTCCGGGCGCCAATATCGGCGACTTTGTCGGTCTATTCGAAGCCACACACGGAACTGCTCCGAAATATGCCGGACAGGATAAGGTTAATCCGGGATCACTGATGCTCTCTGGCGTGATGATGCTGAATTACCTCGACTGGCGCGAGGCAGGCAGTATGGTTGAGAAAGCCATCGAAAGGACAATTGAAACCAAGCACGTCACGTACGACCTGCATCGCCAGATGGAAGGCGCTACCAAGCTCTCTTGTTCCGGTTATGCTGAGGCAATTGTCAGCAATATGCAGTGATTCATTTCGAGTCATAGCCGCAGTCCTGCAGTGCGGGACTGCGGTGCAAACAGACCCGTTCGGGTCGTCAGTTATCTCTCGAACGGCGTTCAAAGCATTATTCTCCTTATCGAAATGGACTTGACAGGCTATTAAATAAGTATTAATTTAATAGTACTTGGAAATCCACAGTCCCGAAGCGTCGGGATGACATTGAATGAATGTGGCGGACATTCCCCGGCTTCCGTCAGGGCAGGCTTTATCTGCCGACCATTATAACGAAGAACCATCCCTGGCTTCAGCCAGGGCAGGGAGGTCAGTATGTTAGTTGCGACTATCCGAGCATTCCGTATCCTTCTTACTTTTTCTCTTATTCTCGTGCTCTGCATGGCGGCGGAGTCTGTCTATGCCGGCGTAACCGGTAAATTTGTCGGAAACGTTACAGATGTCGAGACCGATGAACCACTCGAATATGCTCAGATTGCGGAGTCCAATGGGGATTGGGGAGGAGCGACCGATCTTGATGGAGATTTCTTAATCCTTAACATTCCGCCCGGTGTTTACAATGTTGAAGTAACCTACCTGGGATACCATCCTATCACCCTTATCGGAATTCAGATCAATTCTGGCTTGACCACAAAACAGGATATTCAGTTGACACCCACTGCATTAAAACGTCCTGAAGTGGAGATTAAAGTCGAACCCCCTCTCGTTAAACTGGACAATACTGGTAAGGATATAAGAATTGATAAAGATAAGATAAAGAGCATTCGACCGGAGGATATAGGTTCACTTGTCGGTGGGGTGGGGGGATTCAAGATGGACGAAGAAGGTCGGTTTCATGTGCGAGGCAGTCGAGACGGTGAGGTGGCGTTTCTGGTCGATGGCGTCGATATTCGCGATCCCCTGGTGGCGACAAGAACGCAGATATCACTCGGTGCGGAGAATGTTCAGGAGGTAAATATCCTGACCGGTGGATTTACCGCCGAGTACGGAAGAGCCACTGGCGCTATAGTTCAGATTACAACCGCAGAGGGTGCATCCAAGGGCTATTCGGGACGATTGGAATACCAAACCGACAGGATTATCGACACCTATTCGTTCGACACTGATCGCGCCGAGATCTCGATTGGAGGTCCAATCCCATATACGGCAGACTTTCTCAGAAAACCGGTTACTTTTTACTTTACCGGTATATGCAAGCTGACTAATACATATACACCGTTTGATATCAGACGTCCGGCAAACGATTACATGGGAATCGGTTTAAACCTGCCTGAGCGGCAGCAGAACAACTTCTCCGGCTCACTCAAGCTCGCATATAAACTCACTGACAGGAAGAAACTGAGTCTTTATCTGACAGAGTCATTTGGTAAGTGGGATATATACCCCTCAGGTGAAGGTGGAATCAGCGGGAATTATGGATATAATTATTTGCATAATCTTGACAGCCGTCCCTGGGCTCAGAACAAGCAATTCTCAGGTATTCTAACCTTCACAGATCAACTAAGTGAGAAGACGTTTTACGAACTCAAGTATATCTACTTTCGCACGCACTCTTGGGTTCATCCTGGCGGTAAGAATCCCGGCGAGTTCACACTCCGGGAAGATGCTGAAAATACCAGAGCCGGTGGCGTTGACGGTGATGGGAACGGTTTTATAGATGGCTTTGTTGATGCCAACAACAACGGAAGGTTTGACGGTGGCGGCGAAGGTTATGAGGACTGGAATTTTAACGGTCGCTGGGACAGAGGTGAGGATTGGGTTGACTTGAACGGTAACGGAGTCTACGACGCTGCCGAACCGTGGATAGATGTGGTTAATCCATTAACAGGGGAGAATAACCTTGATGTTTACGACTCATGGGATACGTACAGAGACCTGAACGGCAACGGTCGCTGGGACCCTGCTGAACCGCAGCTTCCGGAGCACGACTGGAACCGTAACGGTTACCGGGATGGAGAACGTTTCATCGACGCCAACGGCAACGGCATTTACGATCCCTGGGAGCCATGGGAAGATCTGAATGGCAATTACTTGTGGGACGAAGGCGAGCCTTTCATAGATACTAACGGCAACGGCAGGTTTGATTACAGCGAGGGTTACGACGACAAAAATACTAATGGCAGGATGGACTATAAAGACCTCATCAACAGCGATGATGATACCGGCGAACCGTTCATCGACGGTGATTTTGCCTATTTGTACATCGAACTTCCTTTTATCGACCAGCCGGATCTTATCACTGGTCTTTACAACGGAGTTCTGGACCCGGGTGAAATGGTGTATCGTTTTCTACATCCGTTAACGGAACTCTTCAGTCGTCCTGCTACACTGTTGGAATTACAACGTGACCCGTCCAGACCGATTTGGTATGCCTTCGACCCAGACCTCTACGGCGCTGACTGGCCTGAAGACCCTCTCGTTTACATACCAGAAAAATCCACCTGGATCAACCGTACACTCCACGATATAGAAAATCCAGTGTTTGACTACCCCAACGGTGTAGCTGACATCGACAAGGAATGGTGGCTGGATTATAACAACAACGGACGCTGGGATAGTTCCCCGGATAATTTCCTTAACCCGAACGAATGGGATCCAACCGCGTACTGGTACGATCGTGTTTCAACTGAAAACACACTCAAGTTCGATATCCAGAGTCAGGTTTCGAAACATCATGAGGTTAAATCCGGGGTTGAGATCAAGTTCCGTGACCTGCAGATGCAATCGATTCAGCAACCCGACAAACAGTACACCGGAGAAGCTGTACTGCCTGAGAACAGTCCCTGGCCCGATAGAGGCGGAATACGAGATTTCTACCGTTACAGACCAATCGAGGGCGCACTGTATGCTCAGGATAAGATGGAGTTTGAAGGACTGATCATAAACGCCGGTTTGAGGTATGACTTTATTCGTCACGATCAGGATGCTGTAGATGAATTCCGTGATCGCCTGATACGTGACGAACCGGGTGCAATCTTTGCCAACAGGGGAACATGGAGGCTTAGTCCCCGCCTTGGAATCTCACATCCGATAACCGAACGCGCCAAGCTCTACTTCAACTACGGTCACTTCTACCAGGCGCCTCAGTTCCAGTATTTCTATCGATCCGCCACCGCCAACTTCGATGCTAACTCAACCATCGGCAATCCGAACCTTGAGTATGAGAAGACGGTGCAGTACGAATTAGGAGTCAACACCCAGATTTCAGAATTAGTGGTTATCGACATCTCCGGCTATTACAAGGACCAGTTTGATCTGATCTCAACGTCGGATGAGAGGTGGAAGAACTTGACTCTCGACCGGTATGTGAATCTCGATTACGGTCGTATGCGAGGCTTCGAATTTTCTATTGAAAAGAGACCTTACCATCATTATGCGCTTACTTTCAACTACGATTTCAGTTATGCATACGGCAAGGCTTCGGACCAGCATGCCAATCGAGAAGCGAGGTTGGATAACCAGCCCTACAACTGGGATGAACATCCACTGGCCTGGGATGAAACTCATAAAATCAATGCTTACATTACGATACTTTATTCGCAGGGCGAACATCCCCGCTGGTTTGGCATGGTTCTACCCGATGACTGGATGATGACGGTGCAATGGCAGTTCGGGTCGGGTCTGCCGTACACGCCATCGAAATATCTAACCGGCGAAACGAATCAGAACCTGGTTCTTCCCAATTCATACCGGCGTCCATGGCATGAGAACACAACTCTCAAGTTTGAAAAATATTACACTCTCAATAATAACAGGGATAGCCGGCTGTTCTTCGGATTTACAGTTTACAACCTGTTCAACAGACGTAATATTGTCGCTGTTTATACCCGATGACTGGATGATGACGGTGCAATGGCAGTTCGGGTCGGGTCTGCCGTACACGCCATCGAAATATCTAACCGGCGAAACGAATCAGAACCTGGTTCTTCCCAATTC
>JABMRV010000003.1 GCA_013202285.1 bacterium
GATTGTTATTTGAGACCCCCCCATTATCCCCCCTACTTCGCAGGGGGTGATAGAAGTTACCCTACGTCACATCGCCGCAGCTTTCACAATAGCAGCGAACTTGTCAACCTTGAGGCTCGCGCCGCCTATCAACCCGCCATCGACATCATCGCATGCCATCAGTTCAGCAACATTCTCTTCATTCATGCTGCCGCCGTACTGAATAACCGTTTCACCCGCATCAGCAGCGTTATACATATCCATAAGGACATCCCGAATGAACCTGTGCGCTTCCTGCGCCTGTTCCGGCGTAGCCGTCTGACCGGTGCCAATCGCCCAAACCGGCTCGTATGCAATTACCAGCCCTCCCCTCCCTTTTAATGGCACACCCTTGAGACCGGTTCTTAATTGAGTTTCGATTACCTCGAAGGTTCGTTCGGCTTTCCTGTCATCGAGTGTTTCGCCGATGCAGACCATCGGACGGAGCTGAGAATCAACCGTCTTGAGCAGACGAAGGTTGACCGTTTGGTCGGTTTCAGCAAACATGGCTCGTCGCTCCGAGTGACCGATAATCACCCAGCGGCAACGGGTATCCTCCAGCATCCCAGCGGATAACTCGCCGGTGAACGCTCCCTTCTCCTCCCAGTGCACATTCTGAGCACCCAGACCGACGCCGGTTCCGTCTATTAGCTTTCCTATTGTGACCAGATGTGTTGCAGGCGGACAGATTACGACGGTTACACCCTCAATTCCTCTAACTGTTTCAACAACAGAACGTGCAAGTTTAACACCCTCGAAGAGAGAACTATTCATCTTCCAGTTGCCGGCAATGATCCTCTCCCTCATTCAACTTCCACACTATCGGACAGAGCCCGAACACCGGGCAACGGTTTGCCATCGATGAATTCGAGCAGTGAACCGCCGCCAGTTGACATATGAGTCATTGGACCTGTCATGTTGAATTTATAAAGCGCAGCCATCGTATCACCTCCGCCGACTACTGCAGTACCGCCGTTTGAAGTCAAATCAATCAAAGCCCGGGCGACAACGCGCGTTCCTGAAGCGAAAGGTTCACGCTCGAAGTATCCCATCGGACCGTTCCAGAAAACTGTTGTTGCGGATTTGATCTCCTTTACATACAGTGCGCGGGATTCGCGACCGAGATCCAGTCCACGCCAATCGTCCGGAATATCGCCTGAAGGAAATGTCTTACGTTCGCTGCCGTACTCAAGATCCATTGCAACGATAGAATCGATTGGTAGAACAATCTTATCGGCATGAGGTCCTTTCAGAATCTTCTCGGCGAAATGCAGTTTATCTTTCTCAAAGAGTGAGCTGCCGATATTTCCTCCAATGGCTTTAATAAAGGTGTAAGCCATACCCCCGCCAATCAGCATCTTGTCAACCCGGGGCAGCAATCTCCGGATTGTCTCTATCTTATCGAGTATCTTTGCTCCTCCAACGACACCTATAAACGGTCTCTGAGCGTTATTCAATGTTCTGCCAAGGACACGCAGTTCTCTCATCATCAACCTGCCTGCAGCAGCACACCCTGGAAAGTATTGTGTTATAGCATGAATCGACGCCTGCTTCCGGTGAGCTGCGCCGAAGGCGTCGTTTACAAATACGTCACCCATTCTGGCGAGTTCTGCAGCGAATTGGGGATCATCTATATACTCTCCCGGGTGAAAACGTACGTTTTCAAGCAGCAGCACTTCACCCGCCTTCAGCGCTCTGGTCATCTCTTCGATTTTTGAACCGATACAGTCCGGAGCAAATTTCACCTTTTTCCCTAACAACCTCTGCAGTTCATCAGCAACTGGTTTCAGACTGTACTTCTTCACACGCTTACCATCCGGACGTCCAAAATGACTCATCAGCACTGCTGCACCGTCATAGTCAAGGATGTTATGTATGGTGGGCATCGCCGTCTTGATGCGCGTAAATTCACGCACATGCCCTTCTTCATCCAACGGTACGCTAAAATCGACCCGCACCAGGACTCTCTTCCCTGTGATCGAAAGGTCGTCCATTGTTATTTTTTTCTGACGGTATTTTCTTGGTGAAGTCATAGTTTAACTGCTTTCTCAATTAAGTCAACAACGCGACACGAATAACCGTATTCGTTATCGTACCAGCCTATCACTTTAATTAACCGCATCCCGATTACCATCGTCAGAGGGGCATCGAAGATACAGGAGTGGGGATTGCCGACAATATCGGCTGAGACAATCGGATCCACCGAATACTGAAGTATGCCTTTCAAATCTCCTTCAGTAGCTTTTTTAAAAGCTCCGTTAATCTCATCAACGGTCGTATCTCTGCTAAGTTCCGCAGTCAGGTCGATAATGGAGCCGTCAGGAATAGGCACGCGAATGGCAAAGCCGTCCATCTTCCCTCTCAGATCCGGTATTATCACGCCGACCGTTTTTGCAGCGCCTGTTGTAGTCGGAATCAAGGACAGAGCCGCTGCACGGGCTCGGCGCAGATCGTTGTGAGGAAAATCGAGCAGTCTCTGGTCGTTGGTGTAACCGTGTATGGTATTCATGAGTCCGCGTTCTATGCCGAAATTATCATGCAGAACTTTTGCCATCGGAGAGATGCAGTTTGTCGTGCATGATGCATTCGAGATGATCTTATGCTCCGGTTTCAACATATCATCATTCACACCGAGGACAATAGTCGCATCTATCTGATCCTTGGCGGGAACGGTCAACAGTACCTTCCCGGCTCCCGCATCGAGATGCATCGAGCATTGATCACGTGTGCGAAATACACCGGTAGATTCAATGACGAAATCGATCTTTAGTTTCTTCCAGGGAAGATTCTTCGGATCCCTTTCGGCATATACGCGGATCCGTTTACCGTCAACAATGATAAAATCACCATCCACAGCTATTTCACCGGGATAACGGCGATGAACGGAATCGTACTTGAGCAGGTACGCAAGTGTCTTGGCATCTGTCAGGTCGTTTATGGCGGCAATTTCGAAACCGCCTCTGCGGGTCATCTCGCGAAAAACCAGACGACCGACGCGACCAAAACCGTTAATGCCAATGGTTATTGACATTGAACCTCCTGACAACAATAATGATTTGAAAAACGGGTTGCAATCCCGAATAAATTGGGATGTACCACCCATCACAAACTAAAATATAGAAAAATACCTCGCGTTAACAAGAGTAATCATTCGTTATCACGAGGTCAAGCAAACTCTAAGGAATCGTACTCCCTGTTCCGGGTTGATACCCACCGGCTAACTGACCGCAAGCTGCAGCAATATCCCGTCCGCGGCTGGCGCGGAGTATTACGGTTAAACCGGCAGACCTGACCGTCTCCTGGAATTGTTCCGTCTGTTCAATCGAGGATCGCTGAAACTGGTCACCTATCTCGTTGTATTCCATGAGGTTTATCTTGCAGGGAATCTGCCTAACCAGTTTGACCAGCCTGCGGGCGTCCGTTAGAGAGTCATTAATTCCTTTCAACAGCAGATAGGTGAAAGTAACGCGCTGTTTCGAAGATCCTGCATAATCCGAGGCTGCTTTCAGGATCGAAGCAAGTGAATACTTTGACGACAACGGCATTAATTGCTTCCGCTGTTCATCGGTTGTGCCGTTCAGCGATACAGTTAATTTCAGACGCAGTCCCGACTTCTGCATAGCTTGAATACCAGGTACCCAGCCGATAGTGGAAATAGAGAACCTGCGTCGGGAGATTGCCAGACCATCCGGATCCGTTATCAGTCTGGCAGCTTTGAAAACCTCGGCGCTGTTGAGCAGCGGTTCACCCATACCCATCATCACCACATTGGTGATGCGAGTATCCACTGTCCGGTACAACGCGGTGAACTGCCCGACAATCTCGGCCGTCGACAGGTTCCTTCTGAAGCCGATCTGTCCGGTGGCACAGAATCCACAACCGATAACACAACCCACCTGAGAGGACAGACAGACGGTCAACCGCTCACCATCGGGTATCATTACACCTTCGACGCGCATCCCATCCGGAAGCCCGAACAGCAGCTTGTAACTGCCATCCTCAGCGGATTCATCCGTTAGTACCTCGACCGGAGAAATTGACGCAATCTCAGACAGTTGCTCTCTGAGAGAACGAGCCAGATCCGTCATACTGTCGAAGTCAGTCGCCCGTCTTGTATATAGCCAGTGATAAAGTTGACGCCCGCGATAAGCGGGTTCACCGAGTTGGAGCGACAGCGCTTCCAGCTCAGAACTCTCCTTTCCGAGCAGGTAAACCTGCTCCAACTTCTCGATATTCTCTATGAATGACACCTATCTATCGTCGCATTGAAAAGCCTGGCACCACCAGGGGTATTGTCTTCGCATCTGTTTTTACTTCATTTACAGTACGGCAAAAGAGAAAACGGGCTCGAATAATCGATCCCCATCAAGTAACAATCATAGCTCTTTTTTTAATACCGTTGATTGTGGTGGTGTCTTTTTTGAAATATAACCAAGTATAAATGTAAAGCAACTTAATCGAGAGCGCAAGGGGAAAACAGAGAAGTAGTTGCAATGATTAAGATGTGATTATATCTTTTTACATATTATGATTATCTTTCCGAACATCGTACATTTTACATACGGTATAAACCACACAGGGATTTTCAATGCCTGATAAACACAATCCACCGATAAACGACATCGAAGCGGTCGAACAGTTAAAGAAGGCTCGTGATTTAATAGCCTCTGAACTGTCGAAAGTTATCGTAGGTCAGAATGAAATTGTCGATCAGTTGCTAACAGCGCTGCTGTCACGAGGACATTGTCTGCTGATAGGCGTCCCGGGTCTGGCAAAAACGTTGTTGGTGACCTCGCTCGCCAGAGTACTCGACCTGAAGTTCAGCAGGATCCAGTTTACTCCTGATCTGATGCCATCGGACATAACCGGAACCGAAATCATCGAAGATGACGTCTCAACAGGCAAAAAACACTTCAGGTTCATACACGGGCCGATATTCGCTCAGATATTATTAGCTGACGAAATCAACCGCACCCCGCCCAAGACACAGGCGGCATTGCTGCAGGCGATGCAGGAGTATGAAGTAACCACCGCCGGTCAGACCTTTCAGCTCGAACAGCCGTTTTTCGTGCTGGCAACTCAGAACCCAATCGAACAGGAGGGCACATATCCGCTACCGGAAGCGCAACTCGACCGTTTCATGTTCGATCTGCATATAGATTACCCCTCTCCTGAAGAAGAGAGTGAAATAGTCAGAACAACAACAGCCGATTATCAACCCGACCTGCAAGTTGTATTGAATGCAGCGGATATTATTGAACTTCAAGCGCTGGCGAGACATGTGCCCGTATCGGAGCACCTGATCTCCTATGCGGTCAGACTGGCACGCAAAACACGCCCGACCGACGAGAATCCTCCTGACTATATCCGCCAATGGGTCACATGGGGAGCGGGTCCAAGGGCTTCTCAATATATGATAATCGGAGCAAAAACACGCGCTATTCTTGACGGAAGACCGATGCCGGAGATAGAAGATATACGAGCTATTGCCAAACCGGTATTGAGACATCGAATGGTAACCAGTTTCAGCGCCGCCGCCGAGGGTGTGACTTCGCTCGACATCATCGACCGACTGTTGGAGGAACCGGACCTTGCCGAAGACGCGTCTGCTTGACCCCGCCGCGATTGCCCGTCTTGCCGGTCTCCAGTTAAAGGCAAGGGCTGTCGTCGAGGGTTTTCTCACCGGACTTCATCAAAGTCCGTACCGCGGCTTCTCGGTGGAATTCTCCCAGCACAGGCAGTATATGCCGGGAGATTCTCTGAAACACCTCGATTATAAGGTGCTGGCAAGAACCGGAAGGTACTATATAAAGCAGTTTGAGGAGGAAACAAACCTTAAGGCTTATCTGCTCGTCGATCACTCTGCCTCGATGGGTTACAGTTCAGGAACGGTCACCAAGCTCGAATACGGATCACTTCTCGCCGCCGCCATGTCGCTTCTGCTGCTGAAACAGCGTGACGCCGTCGGACTGGTCACATTCAGCGATAAACTGACCGGAATCCTGGAACCTCGCTCAGCCATGGGCTGGCTGGGTCCGTTGACGAATAATCTTGAGGCGCTTGAACCTTCCGGCAAGACCGCAGTACCAGAGGCGTTGCTGAACATTGCGGAGAGAGTAAAGAGGCGAGGACTTGTTATTCTGATATCGGATCTGCTCGATGACCCTGAGGGTGTGATCGCCGGTATGCGCGCCATCAGGCACATCGGTCACGAGATGATGGTATTCCATGTTCTGGATCCGCTTGAAATCAGTTTTGCTTTCCCGCGCGACGCTCGCTTCCGTGACCTTGAAACCGGTCAGGTAATCTCCAGCCGACCCTGGCACATCAGGGATGAATACCGACGAGAGATGCAGCAGTTCATCGAGGAATACAAACAGCGCTGCCGTGAGAACCGCATCGATTACCGGTTGTTCCCCACTGATACACCCTATGAAATAGCACTTTTCGAGCTGCTGGTAAGGCGTAAGAGATTGATGTAGTACAAAATCCTGCGGATGAACGACGACAGCTTACCCCCCATTATCCCCCCCGGTTACCGGGGGGGAATTGAAGGGGGGGCTAAAACCAAGCAGATCCACTATAACAAATGTTCTTACCTGACTATGCATAGAATAAACAGGTTTATACTTCACCGATGAGAATAAACACTATCAATCCAACAATTCCGGAGGTTGCATGAACCGCCGATTTCCATCAAATATAGCGGCTCTCTTGATTATCTCGATGACCTGCACTCCTGCCATTGCACAGCTTCTACCCGGTTTCCTGCAGTTGCCTCAGCATTCGGTTGCAACTGTCGAAGGCGCGCTTTCACCGGTTGTCAATCCTGCCGGACTGGGGATATATAACGGTGGATCACTGTTAATCATGGCTCCCTATCTTGGAAAAGCGGATTTCGGCGATTGGGGATTCGCTTTGGGTGGTGAGGATATCGGTTTCATTACCGAGGTCAGACGAAACAGTGTTAATGAGAACAGAGCGCGTTACACTTGGGGATTTGGTTTTGGATATAGAATGCTCTCCTTCGGAACTGCATATAGTTATACAAACGGATTCGACAGGCAGAACAACTGGGATATCGGGGGCATGGCTCGACCGTTCCAGTTTCTGTCTCTTGGTGCGGTAGCTCGCGGAATAAACAATCCGCGCTTGCTACATCCGGAAACCGGAATCGAAATCAGACCCGATGTCGGCTGGGATCTGGGCATTGCCATAAGACCGACCGTTCTATTCAAACCACCGGGACAGAGAGGCGGACAACGCCTGACACTGTTCGCAGACGCTTCACTGAGACAATTCAACCGGATAGGTGACAGCCCACCGGAAAGCTACCAGGACAACATAGTCTATAAGTTCGGCGCATCGGCTCAGATCGCTCCGGGGATCATCGGTTATGTAGATTACCATCCTGAAGTCAAAGAGGGTATATATACCAATGAGGAACAGATTTACGGTGGTCTGTCTCTGAGCTTCGGGAAAGTTGAGGTCGGCGGTTTCCAGCGGCACGGCACCGGTGAGGGAGTCTCCTGGGTTGCTTCAAACAGTCTTTATCGGCATACCCTGTTACGCAGACATTCCGAGAAGTTTGTCGAAATCAGATTGAGCGGTCCACTGGTAGAATACCAGCCATCCATATCATGGTTCACTCCCAAATATCGAACTGTTTACGAGTTATTGCGCCAGATAGAGAAGTACGGCAACGATCCCGACGTTGCCGGTATACTGCTCAGGCTCGATGATTTCAGCGCCGGCTGGGCAAAGCTGCAGGAAATTCGTGACGCTCTGCTCGAATTTGAATACACCGGTAAAAGCCTTATCGTCTATCTCGAAACCTGTGGAAATGGTGGATATTATCTCGCTTCAGTGGCAGACAATATATTCATGAATCCTGTCGGTGAGATCGGGTTGACCGGTCTGTCGGCTCATTCCGTTTTCATCAGCAGGACTCTTGACATGGCAGGCATCGATCCCGAATTTGAACATGTTGGGAAATACAAATCGGCTACTGAGACATATACACGCGAGGATATGTCGGATGAGATGCGCGAGGAGATTGAATATATTCTCGACGATCTGTTCGATGATTTCGTGGCAAAGATCGCCGACGGCAGAGGATATATTAACGAACAGGTGCTTGAACTGATAGACGACGGTCCGTTCAGCGCTGCCGATGCTTACAGCGCCGGACTTGTCGATGAACTGATATATGAAGATGAAATAGAGGAGTTCCTGAAGGAGTATGTCGGTGAGAATATCGTTCTGGTCAGAGAGAAGAACTTCAACCGGCACATTGCTGCAAACGACGGATGGTATGACCTGCGCAGGAAATCTATTGCCATCGTCTATGCCACAGGCGCAATAATGCGCGGGGAAAGCTCTGAAGCAGGCTTGTTCGGAGGCGAAATCATGGGCAGTACAACTAAC
>JABMRV010000120.1 GCA_013202285.1 bacterium
CACCGGTAGGACCGGCGCTGGGTCAACGCGGCGTCAACATCATGGAGTTCTGCAAGGCTTTCAACGCACGTACAGAAAGCCAGATGGGGATGATCCTGCCGGTTGTTATCACCGTGTACAAAGACAAATCCTTCACTTTTATTGTCAAGACTCCGCCTGCTGCGGTTCTGTTGAAGAAGGCAATCGGTGATATAAAAGGTTCCCCGGAACCAAACCGTGTCAAGGTGGGTTCAGTAAATAAATCCCAGATTCGTGAGATTGCAAAGATTAAGATGCCGGATCTGAATGCTCATACTATAGAGGCTGCTGAGGCGATTATCGAAGGCACCGCACGTAACATGGGCATCACGGTTGAAGGAAATTGATATGAAACACAGCAGACGTTTCCGTGAAATAAATGATAAACTTGAACCCGGCAAAGAGTACGAACTCGATGAGGCGATTGTCATGGTAAAAGAAGCCGCCACCGTCAAGTTTGACGAGACCATCGAGATGTCGCTCAACCTCGGCGTGGATCCGCGCAAGGCAGACCAGATGATCCGCAGCACGGTTAGCCTGCCTCATGGTGTCGGTAAGGTTGTGCGGGTGCTTGTCTTGTGCAAGGAAGAACGTGAGAAGGAAGCTCAGGACGCCGGTGCGGATTATGCCGGTCTGGATGAATACATCGAGAAGATAAAGGGAGGCTGGCTTGAGATCGACTCCTGCCTGGCGACTCCCGATGTTATGCCGCAGATTGCCAAGATCGCCCGCATACTCGGTCCGAGAGGGCTGATGCCAAATCCGAAGACCGGCACTGTTACCAACGATATAGAGGCTACCGTCAAGGAGATCAAGGCTGGGAGGCTTGCTTTTCGAGTCGATAAGTACGGTATCCTGCATCTGCCGGTGGGCAAGGCTTCATTTGATAAAGATAAGCTGAAGGATAACATCAAGTCGCTGGTTCAGGTTGTACAGCGGCTTCGCCCGCCGACCGCCAAGGGGCAGTATTTCAAACGGATTTCGCTGACCAGCAGCATGGGACCGGGGATCAGGTTGAGCAGAGCGAGTGTGATGGCGGCGATTAGGTAAGGATGGATTCCCATTGCCTGATGCGCATTTTAATATTCAAGTAATGACAGTATAACAAAAAGAGCAATTATTAGACAAGTTGGTCTCAGCGTTGAAGCCTTTACTGACTTGCTTAAGGGATTACCAATATAAGTGATTTTGAAATGATACGCGCACAACAACCCGCAACGTACAAGGTCGAGCAAACTGAAGAGCTGGAAGAGATTCTGAAGAGATCCAGCTCTGTGCTGCTGGCAGACTTTACAGGTATGCCGGTGGCTGACTTTGACAAGCTGCGATTAGAGTGTTTCAAAAATGAGATCACCTTTCGTGTCGTTAAGAACACGCTGACAAAATTAGCGTTTGAAAGGCAGGGATATGATGATCTGGGTGAACTGCTGACCGGTCCGACTGGATTATGTTTCGGTTTTGACGATCCGATCGTTCCTTTCAGACTGCTCGCCGAATTCATCAAACAAAACAAGCGGCCTGAAATCAAGGGCTGCCTGATTGAAGGAATATTCTACGGACCTGAGAAGGTCAAAGAACTAAAAGACATTCCGCAGCGTGAGGTGCTTTTAGCATTAATTGTCGGCGCAATCGCCGGACCACTTAGCGGTTTTGTAAATGTAATCAATGAAATTGTTCGTTCATTCGTTTCCGTTATCGATTCCATAGCCCTGAAGGCTGAAGAGAATCCAGCGGGACGTGATGGATTAACTGCTGAAGGAGAATCCGTGCAGAAGATAATTGACGCAATAGAGAAAATGACAGTTCTCGAGCTGGTTGAACTCAAGAAAGCCCTCGAGGAGAAATTCGATGTTACCGCAGCAGCTCCGATGGCGATGGCTGGACCTATGCCAGGCGCAGCAGAAGCTGTGCAGGATGTCGAAGAACAGACAGAATTTACCGTTATTCTTACATCACCCGGTGATAAGAAAATCCAGGTAATTAAGGAAGTCCGATCTATCACCAGTCTCGGACTGAAGGAAGCAAAAGCCCTTGTGGATGAACATCCTAAAGCGATTAAAGAGGATATCTCCAAGGAGGAAGCCATGGCTATCAAAGCGAAAATCGAAGAAGCCGGTGGTCAGGTAGAGCTGAAGTAAGGAACTGATTATCGTTCTGAATTATTCCGGACGATAATCGGTATCAAGTTGACTGGGAGATGACAGAGTCTCGCCCTTTATTCGGGTTTTACTGTTGAATTATAAACCGGCAGCATTCGTGAAAAGTGCGAAACTGAATCCACCAGCAACAGTCATATCGAACAGATGTCCATTATGGTTGATTTGTAAGGAGTATTAATCTTAATACTCCTTAACCATTATTTGGCTTGTGTTAATACCGTTTATTTTGGTTATTCAAATCCATTTTCATTCGTCAACCGACGGATGGCAGAATTATCAAATCGATTATAAACGGTATAATTCCTTCGGTCACCTTCCATGGAGTAAGGTTGAAGAATAAAAACAGCATTCAGAGGATCAACTTCTCGAACACTCAGACGATCCTCGACATGCCCGACCTTCTCGAAGTTCAGGTACTATCATTCGAGAACTTTCTGCAAGCAGATGTCCCGCCGGACAAGCGTGAGCGAAAAGGACTTCAGGCGGTTTTTCTGAATATCTTCCCCATTCTGGACAACAGGGAAGAACACGTCGTGGAGTTTGTGGAGTATTACATCGCTCCGCCCAAGTATTCCATTGCAGAATGCCGTGAGCGGGGAGTGACATTCTCTGCGCCACTCAAAGCTAAGCTCAGGCTTTCAAGCCGGGACGATTACAGCGAGGAAGTCGATTACGGTCAGACTATCGAGTCCGATGTATATCTCGGCAATCTCCCTCTGATGACACCAGAAGGCACGTTTATCATAAACGGTGCCGAGAGGGTAATCGTCAGTCAACTTCACCGTTCCCCCGGGGCGTTCTTCGGTGAATCGATTCACCCAAATGGAACTCGTCTTTTCTCGGCGCGTGTTATCCCGTTTCGTGGCTCCTGGATCGAGTTTACAACCGATATAAATGATGTTCTCTATGTCTATATCGATCGGCGTAAACGATTTCCCGTCACCACCTTACTGCGCTCGATTGGCTTTTCAAGAGATTGGGACATCTGGGATCTCTTCGGTTACACGGAAGAGGTCGCTCTCGGCAGTAAGACCATTAAAAACCATTTCGACAGGGAGATACTGAGAGAGGAAATTGACAAGGAAACCGGCGAAGTGTTTGTTAAAACCGGTGACGTCTTTGATGCCGACATCCTCAAATCCATGCGCAAAGCCGGACTTAAACGAGTGCTCTTCAAGAAGAAATCGGACACCGATATTGCTCACTCCATTATCTCTAATACTATGCATAAGGATCGTTCCAGCGATGAGGACGAGGCTTTGGTACAGCTTTACCGTGAACTGAGAAACGGTGATCCACCTGACATTGAAACGGCACGAAAGCTTCTCAATCGGATGTTCTTTGATGAAAAACGGTACGATCTTGGCTTGGTAGGTCGCTATCGTATCAACAATAAACTGAACCTGGATATACCACAGGACAAAACACTACTCACGAAGGAAGATATTGTTGCTATCATAAAGTATGTGATAGACTTACGACAGGGTAAAGAGACTACGGACGATATCGATCATCTCGGCAATCGACGGATTCGGACTGTTGGCGAGCAACTTGCAAACCAGTTCTCAATCGCACTTTCTCGGATGGCTCGAACCGTCAAAGAACGAATGAATATCAGGGATACTGAGAATCTTACTCCTCAAGATCTGGTGAATGTGCGAACGGTATCATCGGTAATTAATACTTTCTTCGGAACTAATCAGCTCTCGCAGTTCATGGATCAGGTTAACCCATTAGCAGAGCTTACGCATAAGCGGCGGTTATCGGCTTTGGGTCCCGGTGGATTAACCCGTGAACGTGCCGGATTCGAGGTGCGCGACGTTCATTACACGCATTACGGCAGACTCTGTCCCATTGAAACACCTGAAGGACCAAACATCGGATTGATTTCGTCGTTATGTACATATGCCAGAATCAATCCACTGGGTTTTGTTGAGACGCCCTATCGAAAGGTCCGAAATAAGAGAGTAACGAAACAGATACACTATCTCACCGCTGATGATGAGGACAAAGTAGTCATCGCTCAGGCAAATGCCCCGCTGAATGAAAAAGGTGAATTTATCAGGGATCGCGTCAAAGCCAGGAGTCGAAGTGACTATCCTGTAGTAACACCCGATCAGACTGATTATATGGATGTCTCTCCCAACCAGATTGTTTCTGTTGCCGCCGCATTGATACCTTTTCTTGAACATGACGACGCTAACAGAGCCCTGATGGGTTCCAACATGCAACGCCAGGCGGTTCCGCTGCTCGTACCACAGGCGCCACTCGTTGGTACCGGTATGGAGAGCAAGGCAGCGCGTGATTCGAGAACATTGCTGATTGCCGATCAGGATATGGATATTATAAGTGTGTCAGCAGATGAGATAGTCGCCCAAGTCAGGCTGTACGATCCGCGTATCAAGGATGATTCTGCTCCAATCGATACGAAGAAGTTCAAACTTCGTAAATTCTTCAGAACGAATCAGGATACCTGTGTCAACCAGAAACCGATTGTTGAAGCAGGCGAACATATTCGCAAGGGAGAAGTCCTTGCTGACGGTTGTGCAACGGAAAAAGGTGATCTGGCACTGGGAAGAAACATCCTCGTTGCCTTCATGCCTTGGAATGGATACAACTTTGAAGACTCAATAATTATCTCGGAACGACTGGTCTCTAATGATACTTTCACTTCGATTCACATTGAAGAGGTTGAACTTCAAGTCAGAGAGACTAAGCGTGGTCAGGAGGAGTTAACACGTGAGATTCCCAACGTAAGCGAAGAGGCAACACGGAATCTCGATGAGAACGGTATCGTGTGTGTCGGCGCCCAGGTTCGTGAGGGTGATATTCTCATTGGAAAGGTCACTCCGAAAGGTGAAACGGAACTGACACACGAGGATAAACTCCTTAAAGCAATCTTCGGCGATAAAGCCGGTGACGTTAAGAATGCCTCAAAAACCGCCCGACCGGGAATGCTGGGAACGGTCATTAATTCTCAATTGTTTAGCCGGAAGCAGAAAGACCCTGAATCGCGCAAGGAAGATAAACGGCGTATCGAGAGACTCGATAGAGAATTCGAGGAGATCTGTCACGGGATTGAAGAAGAAACCAGGAGCGAGTTAACCAATACACTTACTGGCAAGACATCAAACAGGATCACCGACCGCAGCGGTGAGATGGTACTTATACCAGAGGGAACAAAATACGACGCCGAGATCATTGCATCTATTCCACTGATTGAGCTGCCTTCCGAAGTAGAATGGTGTAAAAACAAGGATTCAAATAAAGTTGCTGACTTTCTCCTTGAGAGGTATCTCGGGAAGATCTACCGGGAGGATACTCAGTATCGCAATGCCAGGCATAAGATCCAGGTTGGTGATGAGTTACCAAGTGGTATAGTCCAGCTGGCTAAGGTGTTCATCGCTCAGAAGAGGAAGATCGCTGTCGGTGACAAGATGGCTGGTCGTCATGGCAATAAGGGTGTTGTCGGAAAGATAGTACCCATTGAAGATATGCCCTTCCTTGAGGATGGCACACCTATCGATATGATTCTGAACCCGCTCGGAGTACCTTCACGGATGAATCTTGGTCAATTGCTTGAAACGGCACTCGGTTGGGTAGCAGCTGAACTCGGTGTACATTTCGCGACACCGGTTTTCGACGGTGCGGAAACGGAAGATGTCGTAGAATACATGAAAAAGGCAGCACTTCCCAAAGACAGCAAGACGCGTTTATATGACGGTCGAGCCGGTGAACCGTTTGATCAGGATGTGACCGTAGGAGTTATCTACATGATGAAACTGTCTCACCTGGTTGAGGATAAAATCCATGCCCGTTCAATCGGACCGTATTCACTCATCACGCAGCAGCCGTTAGGTGGGAAAGCCCAGTTCGGTGGACAGAGATTCGGTGAGATGGAGGTGTGGGCGCTGGAAGCCTACGGTGCATCTCATATACTCCAGGAGATATTGACTGTAAAGTCGGATGATGTATCCGGCAGATCACGAAGTTACGAAGCTATCGTTAAAGGTGACATCATGCCGGTTCCAGGTGTACCGGAATCGTTTAATGTGCTGATAAACGAGTTGATGGGGCTCGGTCTGGAAATAACGCTGGAGTAGCAAGCATTTTTAGCGCTCTCTATTTGAAATTAACTTTTTCGAGAGGTCAATTTGCCCTTGAGAAGCAGCATGTTTGAGACTGACACGGAGAGTTTCAGCAAGATCACAATAGGTCTTGCTTCGCCGGAGTCAATTCTTGATCGCTCTCATGGTGAGGTTACCAAACCTGAGACGATCAATTACCGCTCTTATAAACCGGAAAAAGACGGTTTATTCAGCGAGCGGATATTCGGACCGACGAAGGACTGGGAGTGTTTCTGTGGTAAGTACAGAGGAATACGTTATAAGGGTATAATCTGCGACCGGTGCAGCGTAGAGATCACCAGGAAGGATGTCCGTCGCAAACGAATGGGGCATATTGAACTTGCCGTACCTGTCGTTCATATCTGGTTCTTTAAGTCACCGCCTTCAAAGATCGGTAATATTCTGGGCATTAACATACGCAACCTGGAAAAACTGATCTATTATGAGGCTTATGCTGTTGTGAAATCCGGGAAATCCAGTTGTAAAGAAGGCGATCTGCTGACCGATTCCGAGTATCTTGGTATTGTTGATGAGCTTGGACCGGAGAATGAGGAACTGGCGGACGATAATCCCGATAAGTTCATCGCTCTTATGGGTGGTGAAGCGGTTCAACGACTGCTCCATCAGGCGGATGTCATGCAGTTGTCGCAGGAATTCCGTCAGACGATATTGACTGAGAATTCTCATCAGCGTAAGACCGATCTGATTAAGCGACTGCGTGTTATAGAAGCATTTATGCAAAATGATGGTCCCACCGAAAACCTGCCTGAATGGATGGTGCTGAAAGTTATCCCGGTTGTTCCCCCGGATCTCAGACCGTTGCTGCCGCTCGATGGAGGACGGTTTGCAACCTCCGATCTCAATGATCTATACCGGCGTGTTATCATCCGTAACAACCGCCTGAAGCGTTTGATCGACGTCAATGCTCCCGACGTGATCCTGCGCAACGAAAAACGGATGCTGCAGGAAGCGGTTGATTCCCTTTTCGATAACGGCAGGAAATCTGTCGCCATGCGTTCAGACGGCAACCGACCGCTGAAATCTCTGTCCGACAATCTGCGCGGGAAACAGGGTAGATTCCGCTATAATCTGTTGGGGAAGAGGGTTGATTATTCCGGCAGGTCGGTCATTGTTGTCGGTCCCGACCTTAAAATGCACCAGTGTGGTCTTCCCAAGGATATGGCGGTCGAACTTTTCAAACCTTTCATCATTCGCAAGCTGATTGAACGAGATTATGCCAAGACGGTTAAGTCCGCCAAGAGGATGGTAGAGAGGAAGCTTGACTATGTATGGGATATCCTCGAAACGATCATACAGGATCACCCGGTTCTCTTGAACAGAGCGCCGACGCTGCACCGCCTTGGAATTCAGTCATTTCAGCCGATCCTGATCGAAGGTAAGGCAATTCAACTGCATCCGCTTTCTTGTGCAGCGTTTAACGCTGACTTTGACGGCGACCAGATGGCGGTGCATATCCCGCTTTCATACGAAGCGCAGATCGAGGCTCGCCTGCTGATGCTGGCGCCGCGCAATATCATGCACCCGGCAAGTGGCAGACCGATAGCAATTCCCTCGCAGGATATGGTACTTGGATGTTATTACCTGACTAAAATACTCCCCGGAGATAAGGGTGAAGGCAAGATTCTCTCAGGTCCACGTGAAGCGCTGATCGCTTACAACAATGGTGTAATCGGATTACATGCCGAAGTCAAGATTCGAATCCACGATGAAATGAAGATGACTACCGTGGGAAGAGTATTATTCAACCAGGTTCTGTCGGAGGAAATGCAGCAAGATCATTACTTCAACGAATTATTGACCAAGAAGGGAATTGAGCAAATTGTAGCGAAAGTGTACAAAACGGTCGGTTTTGACGGAACCGCTACCTTTCTTGACAAGCTGAAGAAGCTCGGTTTCTTCTATGCGACAAAAGGGGGATTGTCCATATCGCTACGTGAAATAGAGGTACCGCCCGAAAAGAATGAGATGGTTAATGAAGCTCAGCGCCGTGTTGAGGATATCCAGAGCCAGTATGAGATGGGATTGATTACCGACGGTGAGCGATATAACATGATCATCGACACCTGGACACACACTACTCAGGAAGTTGCCGAGATGATGTTCAAGCATCTGCGGAATTCACAGGCTGGTTTTAATCCTCTTTACATGATGGCTGATTCCGGCGCTCGAGGATCGAAGGAACAGATCCGGCAGTTAGCCGGCATGCGCGGGCTGATGGCTAAACCGCAGAAAACAATGACCGGTCAAAAGGGTGAGATCATTGAATCACCGATCACTGCTAATTTCAAGGAAGGTCTCTCTGTTCTGGAGTATTTCATCTCCACGCATGGCGCTCGTAAAGGTGTAGCCGATACAGCGCTGAAAACCGCTGATGCAGGTTACCTCACGAGGCGTCTTGTCGATGTGGCTCAGGATATTATTATTAGTGTAGAGGACTGCGGTACGGTGCGCGGTATCATCGTTGAGGCTGCCAAGGAGGGGGAGGAGGTTGCCGAACAGCTCTTCGACCGCATCATGGGAAGGGTAAATGCAGAGGATCTGTTTCATCCGGTTTCAGGCGATCTGATTCTCGCAGCCAATACATTGATCGGGGACGAAGAAGCCAAGTTGATTTCTACTTCAGGTATTGCAAAAGTCCGCATCAGGTCGGTACTGACATGTGAGGCTGACACCGGTGTCTGCGCGATGTGTTATGGCGTCAACATGACCGACGGTAATCTGGTCGATATCGGAGAAGCTGTTGGAGTGATGGCTGCGCAATCTATTGGTGAACCAGGTACACAGCTCACCCTGCGAACATTCCATATCGGCGGTACTGCCTCACTTATCGAGACAGAGTCCCAGGTTACTGCGAAAAGTGACGGTCGTGTCGAGTATGAGAACATGGAATTCATCGTCATGGAGAATGGGAATTGTATAACACTTCGCCGCAATGGAATTATCAAACTTGTCGATAAAAACAACCGAGTGATATCGCGCTATTCCGTCCCGTATGGCGCTACAATTTTCATGAGGGATGGCGATATGGTATCCGTCAACGAGGTGATATTTACCTGGGATCCTTATTCTGCGGTCATACTTGCCAGCAACTCGGGCAAGGTTGAATTTCATGATATAAAAGAAGGAATAACGGTTGTTCAGTCGGTCGATGAAGCCACCGGTCAACGTAAACAGGTGATCATCGAGTCGAAAGACCGTAAGATAAATCCGCATATCCATATCATCGATAAACGAGGCAAATCGACAGGGCAGTACATTCTGCCAATCGGAGCTATTCTAATGATTCAGGATGGCGATGATGTCAAAGCCGGCGCCACACTGGTGAAGATTCCGCGTGAAGCTTCGAAAACCAGGGATATTACAGGTGGATTACCGCGTGTTGCCGAACTGTTTGAAGCACGTAAACCCAAAGAACCTGCGGTAGTCTCGGAAGTTGACGGTATTGTGAAATTTGGACAGATAAAGCGTGGTGTGCGGGAACTGACCGTCACTCCAATCCTGGAAGGAGATGCGACGGATGACTCCATCGAGCCGAAGAAATACCATATCCCAAGTGGTCGTCACATCCTCGTTCATGACGGTGAATATGTCAGCGCCGGTGAACGTCTGATCGAAGGTTCCGTTTCACCTCAGGATATTCTGATGATTCTGGGACCATCCAAGGTTCAGGAGTATCTGGTTAATGAAATCCAGGATGTCTATCGTCTTCAGGGTGTAAGAATCAATGATAAACATATAGAGGTTATCGTCCGACAGATGATGCAGAAAGTAAGAGTGGAGGACCCGGGTGATACGAAGTACCTCGAAGGAGATCAGGTAGATTACGGCAATTTGCTCAAGCTGAACCGTCGCATGGCGAAGAAAGTTGTCATTCTCGATGCCGGTGAATCCAAGTTCGATACCGGTCAGATCGTTGACAGGAGCGCTTTTAATCGCGAAGTAAGAAAACTAAAAAAACAGGCTGAAAAAGAGGAGGAGCTGAGCGAAGAAGCACTCAAGGATGTTGAACCGACATCTCGTCCGGCTCATCCAGCAGTTTATCAACAGATACTTCTTGGTATCACACAGGCATCACTGGCGACAGAGAGCTTTATATCCGCCGCTTCTTTCCAGGAGACAACACGTGTTTTAACTGATGCAGCAATCCGCTGCAAGACCGATATACTGCGAGGGTTGAAAGAGAATGTCATTATGGGGCATCTTATTCCGGCGGGAACGGGAATAAAGAAATACCGTGCTCTTATGGTTGAACCTTCTGAAGACGAGTATGAAGCAACTAAGGTTATTGTTGAAGATGAAGATCTTGAACTTCAGGTTGAACTGGTTGGATACAATTCCGATAAAACTATACAAGAAGACTCACCGAAAACGGATGAGTTGATCGCTGGTGGAATTCCGACGGATGGTAAAGATTCAATTACTGCAGATATTGCTAAATCCGCCGTGAAAGAGAAAGTTATCGGTGAAGATGGTTGACAAACGGGTTTCCGAGCGATAGCTTCTTAGGTTATAGTTTGGATGGTATCTTCACATTCGAGATATATTTAACTTTACAGACAGCATTGCTGCTGATATTTGAGAAGTTTAATCTCTCTTAATAATCAATAATACGAGGTACATAGTTTGCCGACACTGAACCAATTGGTTCGCAAGGGGCGCTGGACGAAAAATACGAAAAGCATGGCTCCTGCATTACAGAGCTGTCCACAGAAACGCGGCGTTTGTGTGAGGGTTTACACAACCACTCCCAAGAAGCCGAATTCCGCACTGCGCAAGGTTGCCAGAGTCAGATTGTCGAACGGAATCGAAGTAACCAGCTACATTCCCGGTGAGGGTCATAACCTGCAGGAGCATTCGATTGTACTCATTCGCGGTGGACGTGTGAAAGACCTTCCCGGCGTTCGTTATCATGTAATTCGTGGCGCACTGGATGCCTCAGGTGTCGAAGATCGTAATAAAGGACGATCAAAGTACGGCACTAAACGCAAGAAGAAAGCATAAAGCAGGGTATTATGTCAAGGCGCAAAAGAGCAACTGTACGGGTAATACTCCCTGATCCTAAATTCAATGATGTTCTGGTTTCAAAGTTCATCAACTGTCTGCTTCGAAAAGGCAAGAAGAGTACGGCAGAACGGATTTTCTATGATGCTATCGACCTGATCAAAGATAGAACCAAGAAGGATGGACTGGAGCTGTTTCATCAAGCCGTTGAGAATGTCAAACCTATGCTTGAAGTGAAGTCGAGACGTGTCGGTGGATCTACATACCAGATACCTGTTGAAGTTAGATCGCAAAGGCAATTGGCGCTTGCTATTCGCTGGCTGATAGGTTTCGCCAAGGCACGTCATGAGAAAACGATGGCTGCCAACCTTGCTTCCGAACTGATAGCTGCAGCCAACAAAGAAGGTCCGACAATCAAGAAGCGTGAAGATACATTGAAGATGGCTGAAGCCAACCGTGCATTTGCACATTTCCGCTGGTAGTAAAACTCTTCACACTCAGGGGAGAGTGTCGTTATTTCAAACAGACGTCTTCAAGCATTTGATAAGCACTGTTGAAAAGTGGTGTTCGTCGTCTATGGCGTCCATCGGATTTCTTGATCTTAAATGTGTCAGTTCATATAATCAGATTGTGATTATGCATTCAGGCAGTATTATAAAATTGTTTTCAAACAGCTGTTGTAGCTGATTATCTCAGTATGTTGAATTTTCCACAAAAAGCAGCCTGGTGGCTGCTTTTTCTCTCAGGTTAGGTAGAACAAGTTGAAATCGAACGGCGAAATAGAAGTCATACCCAAATACAGTCTCTCGAAGGTGCGTAACATCGGGATAATGGCGCATATTGATGCGGGGAAGACAACCACAACAGAGCGGATGCTCTATTATACCGGCAAGACTTATAAGATGGGTGAAGTCCACGAGGGCACAGCGGTAATGGACTGGATGGACCAGGAGCGTGAACGAGGTATTACCATAACTTCCGCTTCAACCACCTGTCCCTGGAAGGGACACCAGATCAACATCATCGATACACCGGGTCATGTTGATTTCACTGCTGAAGTTGAACGATCGCTACGTGTGCTCGACGGTGCAGTGGCGATTTTCTGCGGTGTCGGCGGAGTGGAGCCTCAATCGGAAACCGTCTGGCGACAGGCTTCCAAATACGGTGTACCGAACATTGCATACGTAAATAAAATGGATCGTGCCGGTGCGAATTTTTTCCGCGCTGTCAAGATGATGAAAGAACGTCTTGGCGCCGTTCCGATTCCGGTTCAGATACCACTCGGTCAGGGAGAATTATTCAACGGGATGATCGATCTCATTCGGATGAAAGCCGTGACATTTGTTGAGGACAGTCTCGGTGTGAAGTGGGAGGAAGACGAAATTCCTCAGGATATGATCGAGGATGCGAACCAGTGGCATGAGAAACTGCTGGAATCGGTTTCCGATATAGATGATTCGTTGATGGAAAAGTTTCTCGGAGGAGAGACTATCGCCCCGGAAGAGATTATCGCTGCACTTCGGAGAGCAACAATTGAGTGCAAAGTTACACCTCTTCTCTGTGGTTCTTCATTCCGGTACAAGGGTGTACAGCGTCTAATGGATGCGATAGTGAACTTCCTGCCAAGTCCTTTGGATGTTAAGGCGACAGTGGGAATCAATCCGCGCAACGGACGCGAAGAGACGCGGGAGCCGGACCCTAAAGCGCCTTTTTCAGCCCTCGCTTTCAAAATCGTTACTGATCCGTACATGGGAAGGTTGACTTATCTAAGGATTTATTCCGGTACTATTCCTTCTGGAGGAACAGTACTCAATTGTAATAATAACAAGAAGGAGCGGATCAACAGGATTGTCAGGATGTTCGCTAATAAGCGTGAAGAACTGAAACAGGCACGAGCCGGTGACATTGTGGCGGTGATCGGATTGCGAAACACCAGAACCGGTGAATCTATCAGTGATCCAAAGAAACCTATTCTTTTTGAGCGAATGAGTTTCCCCGTACCTGTAATCTCCGTTTCAGTCGAACCGCATGCTCATCAGGAGCAGGAGAAGTTAATCGAAGCTCTCCACAAAATATCAGATGAAGATCCAACCTTTATGGTTAAACAGGATTCTGAGACCGGACAGACTCTGATCGCCGGGATGGGCGAATTGCATCTGGAGGTTCTCGTTGAGCGCATCAGACGTGAATTCGGTTTGAAAGTCACCCAGGGCAAACCCCGTGTCTCATACAGGGAGACAATTATCCGACCTGCAACCGGTGAAGGTAAATTCATCAGGCAATCGGGGGGGCATGGTCAGTACGGTCATGTAGTGATCGAGGTTGAACCTTCCAAGCGGGGCAGCGGTTACCAGTTTGAGGATCGCATCGTCGGTGGAACTATACCGAAAGAGTTTATTGGACCGGTTAACAGGGGAATTCGTGGAGCGCTCGACAGTGGACCTCTTGCCGGATTTCATGTGACCGACCTGAAGGTAACGTTGATTAACGGGAGCTTTCATGAGGTTGACTCGTCGGAAGTGGCATTCAAGATTGCCGGTTCTATAGCATTGCAGGATGCAATCAAGAAGGCAGAACCCATTCTGCTTGAGCCTCTGATGAGGCTTGAAGTTACTCTGCCGGATGTTTACCTGGGAGATGTGGTCGGTGATCTTAATGCGCGCCGCGCAAAGATCCTTGGTATCGTTGTTCGGGATGACGCCCAACTGATTTCAGCGGAAGTTCCTTTAGCAACGATGTTTGGGTATGCGACTCAGCTCAGGTCTTTATCCCAGGGCAGAGCGCTGTTTACCATGGAATTCCTTCGTTATGAACAGATTCCGCCTCAAAAACAGGCGGATGTGCTTGAGAAAATAAGAGGGTATTAAAGAGCACCCTGAAAGTATGGTTGTCTTAATTTCGACTACATTAGATTTTATGCAAAGACCGATGTTGTATATTAAATTCCAGCAGGCAAATTTTTTCATCTGAAGCCAAAATAGCTGTAGAATTTTTGGCTTTCAGAGTAATAGGCTATTAACTTAATTGGATGTTACAAATTGGATTGACCGGACGCTGTTGATACTGCAATCCGGTGATCTCTTGAAATCCAAAATCAGAACAGATAAACACGATAATGGCTGGACAAACGATTCGTATAAAACTCAAGGCTTACGATCACAACCTGATCGACAAGTCAACCGAGAAGATTATTCGTACTGCCAGGGCGACTGGAGCGGTAATATCGGGTCCGATCCCGCTGCCGACCAAGCGCCGGGTGTACACGGTTCTGCGCAGCCCGCATGTGGACAAGAAATCCCGCGAGCAGTTTGAAACCCGTGTACATAAACGATTAATCGACATTCTTAATTCATCTACACGTACTATCGACGCATTGATGCGGCTTGAATTACCTGCCGGTGTGGATATTGAGATAAAAACATGATTGGTCTGTTAGGACGAAAAAAAGGTATGGCGGCTGTCTTTGAAGATGGCAGGCATACAGCGGTGACGGTTCTGGAGGTTGGTCCATGTCCGGTCGTACAGGTTAAGACTTCCGACAGGGACTCTTATAATGCCCTTCAGCTTGCTTTTGAACCTGTTCGTCCAAAACTGGTAACAAAGCCTCGATCTGGTCATTTTGATAAATCAGGTGTCGAACCGCATCGGGTGTTGAGTGAGTTTCGAGACTTCTCCGGTGATTACAAACCGGGAGACATCCTGAAAGTCGATCTGTTTGAACCGGGTGATACTGTACATGTTACAGGTGTCAGTAAAGGGCGGGGATTTACAGGCGTTGTTAAAAGATACGGCTTCAAAACCCCTAATCAGACGCATGGAACACATGAAAGCTTCCGAGGTACAGGCTCAATCGGCGCTGCCTCGTATCCGGCTCGTGTCTGGCCCGGAAAAAAGATGCCCGGCAGAATGGGTGGAGTCAGGGTTACTGCGAAGAACCTGAAAGTTCTCAGGGTGGACAGCGAGAATGGACTTATAGTGGTTAAGGGAGCTGTTCCGGGGGCGACAGGCAGCTTGATAAGAATACGAAAAGCGGATTAAAACATAGATATGGCTGAAAAGAAAGACACCGCGACTTCACAATCCGATCTCCAGCAGGATTTCTCCTTAAAACTCCCTGTTAATCGCATGGATGGGACTCCTACCGGTGAAGAGGTTTCACTTGATCCGCGCCTGTTCGGTCTGCAGCGTAACGATCATGTCCTTTACCTCGCAGTAAAGGCTGAGCTTAAGAACCGCCGACAGGGAACCCGTTCCACATTGACTCGCAGCATGGTCAGGGGCGGCGGGCGTAAACCGTTTCGGCAGAAGGGCAGAGGTGGTGCACGCGCAGGGACAACGAGTTCACCGATTTGGCGTGGAGGTGGAGTCACCTTCGGACCGGAACCGCAATACTTTCGGATGAAACTGTCGGCAAAGGTCAGAAAGCTGGCAAGGAAGATCGCTCTCAGCGTTAAAGCGCAGTCAGATTCGATAAGATTGGTTGAAGACTTCGATCTAAAAGAACCGAAAACTGCCACGATTGCTTCGATGATGAAAAGCTTTGATGCATCGGGAAAATCGGCACTGCTACTGGTTGACGGTTGTAAACCGACTGTCGTTAAATCATGTCGGAACATCCCAAGACTGGAAGTCAGGGAAGCCGTGAACGCTTCCGCTTATGATATACTGCGTGCAAGGCGGCTTATTATAAGCCGGTCTGCAATCGATAGTCTGGTTGGAGGATTAGCCGGTGAAAAGTAATTTAGAGATTATCCGCCGACCGCTGATTACGGAGAAGGTTACCCGTTTACAGGAAGAACTTAATCAATATGTATTCGAGGTCGATCCTCGATCCAATAAGATAGAGATCAAGCGAGCGGTGGAAGAGCGTTTTAATGTCAGAGTTACCAAGGTCTGCACGATTAATGTACCTGGAAAGGTTAAGACGCTGGGTAGGTTCTCCGGACGCCGACCGGATTGGAAAAAGGCTATTATTACGCTCGTCAAAGACGATAAGATAGAATTATTCGAGGGAGCATAGAGAAGTGCCGGTAATAAAACGCAAACCTGTGACGCCCTCGCAGCGCTTTATGAGTGTGCTGGACTACAGTGAACTCAGCAAGAAACCACCGGAAAAGAAGCTCCTTAAAGGTCTGAAGAAGACCGGCGGGCGAAACAATCGTGGACGCTTGACCAGTCGTCATCGCGGCGGAGGTCACAAGAGGCGCTACCGTATTATCGATTTCAAGCGGAATAAACTGGGTATCCCAGCGAGGGTTTCCTCGATAGAATACGATCCCAATCGATCCGCTAATATCGCTCTGCTCGTCTATGCTGACGGCGAGAAGAGGTATATACTTGCTCCGAACGGACTGAAGGTTGATGATACTATTCAAGCCGGCACCGGACTTGACATTCATCCGGGTAATGCCATGCCGTTGTCCGAAGTACCGCTTGGTACAACCGTGCACAACGTGGAGATCAAACCCGGTAAGGGCGGTCAAGTTGCCAGAGGCGCCGGGACTGGTGTTCAAGTGATGGCGAAAGATGGAGCGTTTGTACTCTTGAGGATGCCCTCCACTGAGATCAGGTTATTTCACCGGGAGTGTTTTGCTACGATCGGTCAGGTCGGCAATCAGGATCATGAAAAAGTATCGGTTGGAAAAGCCGGCAGGAATAGGTGGAAGGGACGCAGACCGCATGTTCGCGGTGTAGCGATGAATCCGGTTGATCACCCGATGGGCGGTGGCGAAGGAAAAGCATCTGGGGGGCGTCACCCTTGTACACCATGGGGAAAACCGACGAAGGGATTTAAAACCCGTCGTCGTAAGCATTCCGATCGGTTGATTCTTCAAAGAAGATTAAATAAGAGACTTTCATCAAGGTAAGAAGTACTGATTGTCTTTGGTTTCAGTCGGTGCAGGTTCAGATAAGCGCTGATGTCTCTTGGCAAGCATATTTATAGGCTCATTTATGGCAAGGTCTCTCAAAAAAGGACCATACATTGACAGCAAGCTTCTCAGTCGGGTTGAGGAGCTTAGCAAAACAAGACAGAAGAAGGTCATCAAGACTTGGGCAAGACGATCGATGATTCCACCGGAATTCGTTGGTCATACTTTTGCCGTACACAACGGCAGGAAATTTCTCCCGGTTTTTGTTACCGAGAATATGGTCGGGCACAAGTTAGGTGAATTCTCGTTGACTCGCACCTTCCGGTCGCACGGTGGTAAAAAGTCCGAACGCGGTACTAAGGTAAAATAGCAGCCATGGAGGATATGTAATGACTTTGGAAGCTAAAGCCGTGGCACGCTGGGTACGGGTATCTCCGCGAAAGATGAGGCTGGTAGTCGATATGGTTCGCGGTCAGAATGTCAGAAGCGCTGTCAACCAACTGCACTTCTCGACGAAGCGGGCAGCGGAACCGGTGGAAAAGACTATTCGTTCAGCTCTATCGAATCTCATGACCATGGACGAAGCGACTAAGTTGGATCCGACCGATGTGTTCATTAAGGAGATACGAGTTGATGAAGGTCCCACTCTCCGTCGCTGGAGAGCCAGGGCTATGGGCAGAGCGACCAGAATTCGGAAGCGCACCAGTCATCTGACCGTAGTGGTTGCAGCGAGACAGGTTTCTGAAGACACTAATAAGTAATTTAGAGTAACTGAATTACATATACGACTGAAGAGGAATTAGTTTGGGACAGAAGACAAATCCGATTGGATTAAGATTAGGAATTAATCGCACATGGTTTTCCAACTGGTTTGACGAACGCCGGTTTTCGGAAAAGCTCTCTGAAGATTTACTGCTTCGGCGCTATCTTGAGCAGCGATTGCATAATGCCGGTGTTGCCTGTGTCGAAATTGAACGTACACTTAAACAGATTACGATTAATATTCGTACCGCTCGACCGGGCATTGTCATCGGACGCAAGGGTGCCGATGTTGAGAAACTACGTGCCGAGCTGAAGTCTCTGACAGGTAAAGAGGTTCAGTTGAACATCCTCGAAGTAAAAGTTCCTGAACTTGAGGCTTCGCTGGTGGCGGAGAACCTTGCACAGCAATTGACAGGTCGAGTATCCTTCAGACGGGCGATGAAAAGAGCATTGCAGGCAACTCGACGCATGGGAGCCGAGGGTGTGAAGATATCGTGCAAAGGACGCCTGGGAGGCGCTGAAATGGCTCGTCGCGAAACGTACAAGGATGGACGTATTCCACTGCATACGCTGCGTGCCAACATCGATTATGCGCTCAAGGTTGCTTTTACAACTTATGGTACGATCGGTGTTAAAGTCTGGATATGTAAGGGTGAAGTTCTTGGTAAAGGTGAAGTCGGTTCCCAGGATATAGATGAGGCGCCTCGCCATATGAACAGGAGAGGTAACTCGCGACCGAGTCGTCGCAGTAGATGAATCTCAATCAACTCGTTTAGCGCCCGGAATAATCGGTAAGCATAATGTTATCACCAAAACGCGTTCCACATCGGAAAGTACATCGAGGACGGATGAGGGGAAAGTCATACCGAGGATCTACTGTATCTTTCGGTAAGTATGGACTTAAAGCGCTCACTCCTGCATGGATTACAGCTCGTCAGATTGAAGCGGCTCGTATTGCCATTACAAGACATATCAAGCGCGGTGGTAAAGTCTGGATTCGGATCTTTCCTGATAAACCCTGTACAAAGAAACCAGCCGAGACGAGAATGGGGAAGGGTAAGGGCAATCCTGAATTCTGGGTCGCTCCTGTTAAAGCCGGCAGGATTATGTTTGAGCTTGAAGGGGTTAGTGAGGATCTCGCCCGCCAAGCAATGAAACTGGCATCGGCAAAACTTCCCATACCATGCCGTTTTGTTACTCGAATCGATTGAGGTAGTTAATGAAGACGAGTGAAATACGTGAGCTTTCAGCTCAGGAATTAGAGGATAAAGTTGCTGAGAAAGCCGAAGAACTTGCAAATATCAAGTTTCAGCATGCTCTGCATCAATTGGATAACACCGCCAGGGTGAGAATAACCAGACGTGAATTAGCAAGAATGAGAACCATTTTGAAAGAGCATAAAACGGGAGTTCGCCCGTTGAAAGACGAGATGTCGATGAATAAAATGGAGAACCGTTAAATGGAGCGGCGTGGCAATAAAAAAGTCCAATTCGGAGTGGTTACTTCGACTTCGATGGACAAAACCATCACTATTAAGGTGGAACGCAAACTGCCGCATCCGCGCTATCGGAAGTATGTGACACTCTCAAAGAAGTTCATGGCGCACGATCCTGAGAACAGCTGCAATGTTGGCGATAAGGTACGGATCGTCGAATGCAGACCGTTGTCAAGACGTAAAAGGTGGCGTCTTTTCGAGATAGTTGAACGAACTGCCTGAGCAACCTGCTTTGAAACAAGAGATTAATAGCTGATCATGATACAGGAAGAAACCAAACTTATCGTAGCTGACAATACCGGAGCAAAAAGGGTTAAATGTTTCCGAATCCTTGGTGGCACCGGTCGCAGATACGCCTCTCTCGGTGACGTTGTCGTCGTCTCCGTGCGTAGCGCTACGCCAACGAGCCGTATAAAAAAGGGAACGGTCTCCAAGGCGGTGATCGTGCGTGTCAAGAAGGAGGTTCGCCGGAAGGACGGTTCTTACATCCGTTTCGATGAGAATGCTTGTGTGTTGCTCGATGAAGATCTGGAGATGATCGGCAACCGCATCTTTGGTCCTGTCGCCCGTGAATTGCGCGAGAAGAAGTATATGAAGATCGTTTCACTGGCACCGGAAGTGTTGTGAGAGGATATAACCAATGATCAAACGCATAAAAAAAATCAAGGGCAACCGGCTGTTCGTGCGCAAGGGTGATATGGTGCTGGTTTTGTCGGGGAATGACCGCGGAAAGCGCGGTAAAGTATTGAAGGTCTTTCCTGAGCTTAACCGTGTCGTTGTCGAGGGTATTGCCTTTATGAAGCGGCACACCAAACCGTCGCCAAAGGCGCCGCAGGGTGGTATCATTGAGCGTGAAAGAGCGATCCATGCCTCCAAGGTCATGGTTATCGATCCCAAGACAGGAGAACCGACCCGCATCGGACATAAGATATTACTTTCAGAAGGCAGGAAGCAGCGGGTTCGATTTTCTAAGAAATCTGGTGAAACATTAACCGGATAAAAGGTTATGGCAAAGAGTACTCAGGATAAACAACAAAAATCGAAGGCAGCCAGGAGCAAGACTGCGGCTGCGGAAAAATCCTCGGGAAAGAAGGACAAGGCTAAGGTCGAGATTCCGCCTCTACCGGATGATTACGTACCGCGAATGTTAAAGCTGTACACTGATAAGGTCGTACCGGCGTTGAAGAAGAAGTTCAATTATACCAACGTGAACCTCATCCCGCAGCTGGATAAAATTGTATTGAATGTCGGCGACGGAACGCTGCACCAGGATGCGAAACTTGCGGAATCAATCGCCAGGGAACTGACTCTTATCAGCGGTCAGAAGCCGGTTTTCACAAAGGCAAAACAGTCGATTTCCAATTTCAAGCTGCGTGAAGGAATGGTTGTCGGTTGTCGGGTTACACTTCGCAGAGCTATGATGTACGAATTCTTTGATCGTTTGGTCACTTTCGTAATCCCCCGCATCCGAGACTTCCGAGGTATGAATGATCGTTCTTTTGACGGCAGGGGTAATTATACGTTCGGCGTTCTCGAACAGATTATTTTCCCTGAAATTGATTATGACAAGGTCGTCAAGATCCACGGAATGGATATCACCATTACCACAACTTCCAGGAATGATGAAGAAGCGCTGGAACTGCTCAGGGGATTCGGTTTTCCCTTCCGTCAACGGACTGAGACAGAAGCCGCCTGAGAACTTTAGAGCATAGAAAAGAATATACTTCAAGGTATAAACGACGATATGGCAAAAAAAGCATTAATTGCAAAGCAGAAGCGCACTCCGAAATTCAAAGTTCGTAAATATAACCGTTGTCGGCGCTGTGGTCGCCCGCGAGCTTATATGCGCAGGTTCGGCCTCTGCAGGATTTGTTTCCGTGAACTCGCTCTTGGGGGAATGATCCCGGGCGTTACCAAGGCGAGCTGGTAGAATGACAGGGAGGAAGATAACTTGACTATGACTGATCCTGTCGCTGATTTCCTGACTCGCATACGGAATGCAGCGCTTGCCGGACATACTTCAGTGGATATCCCGGAATCACGCTTGAAGCGCGAGTTAACTAAAGTTTTGCTTCGAGAAAAATTCATTTCTCGCTATATCCGTATTCGTGACGACAAGCAGGGAATACTGAGACTCTATCTGAAATATTCTGAAGACGGCGTGAGTGTTATTGACGGATTACATCGTGTCTCCCGCCCAGGTCTGAGGATTTACTATGGTGTTGATGAAATTCCGCGCGTTCTTAACGGACTCGGCGTGATGATACTTACTACTCCGAAGGGCATTATAACCGATAGACAGGCTCGTCGGTTGAGAGTTGGCGGTGAACCGTTATGCAATATCTGGTGAGGAGGCGATAGGTATGTCGAGAGTTGGACGCGAACCGATACCCGTTCCTGAAGGTGTGAAAATAAGCATCGACAGCAGCTTGTTGAAAATCAATGGTAAACTTGGCGAACTGGAACATTCACTGCCGAACGGTATTACTGCTGTTCTTGAAGATAATGTACTGCGGTTAAATCGCAAGAATGACACTCATGACCAGAAAGCATTGCACGGTCTATCGCGTGCACTCCTTGCCAATATGGTTCACGGTGTTTCCCATGGCTATAAAAAGGACCTGGAGATTATCGGCGTCGGTTACCGCTGTGATAAGAAAGGAAAAGCCATACAGTTTGCGGTCGGTTTTTCACACCGTGTGGTGTTTATACCGCCTGATGAGATTGAGATCAAGGTAACCGATACCACCAAATTCAACGTGAGCGGTATTGATAAGCAATTGGTCGGTGATGTCTCCGCAAAGATTCGCGCAATCCGCCCACCAGAGCCCTATAAGGGCAAGGGTATCAGGTATGTAGGCGAGAAGGTTCGTCGAAAGGCAGGAAAGACAACAGTTAAGTGAACCCCATTTACAGGGGAAAGACTGTGATTTCGGAACTGTTGTCTCCGATTGAATTCAGAAATAAAAGACCCGGTCGCGTCTTCGATCAAGAGGACATACGACCCGGCGCATGGAGTTTATAAATGGCTGACAGAAGAGTTGCCCTAAGGGCGAAAAAGAAGCAGCTTCTCCGACGGAAAAAGCACGGTCGAAAACGATTATACGGCTCAGCCGATCGTCCCCGTCTGGTTGTTTACCGCAGCAATCGTCATATCTATGTTCAGCTGGTTAACGATATTGACAGACGGACAATCACCGGATGCTCGACGTTAACACCTGTCCTGCTTGATAAATTAGCCAAATTCTCCAGTAAGATTGAACAGGCAAAGCTGGTCGGTGAGAATATATCTGTTCTTGCCAAAGAAAAGGGAATCAGCTGCATTGCTTTCGATCGTAACGGTCGAAAGTATCACGGTCGATTGAAGGCTTTGGCGGATGCCGTTCGCGCTGGCGGGCTTGATTTTTAACTGTGTCAAGATAATAAGTTAGAGAGTGGATAACTTTGGAACGAGCTAATCAAGATGAACTGACTCTTAATGAGAAGGTGGTCAATATCAACAGGGTTGCCAAGGTAGTTAAGGGTGGACGGAACTTCAGTTTTAATGCTCTGGTTGTTGTTGGCGATGGTAAAGGTCGGGTAGGTTTCGGTCTCGGTAAGGCTCGTGAAGTTGTCGATGCCATCGAAAAGGGCACAGAAATTGCCAAACAAGCCATGAAACGCTATCCTCTTGCTGGAACCACAATTCCACACAAGGTGCTCGGGAAGTTCGGAGCCGGCAAGGTAGTACTCAGACCGGCGTCACCCGGTACGGGTATCATCGCGGGAGGACCGGTACGAGCGGTGCTTGAATGTCTGGGTGTGCATGACGTGTTATGTAAATCTATCGGAACAAGCAATCCCGTTAATGTAATCAGGGCTACTGTTAACGGATTGGGTCAAATGTATGATGCTGTAAGAATGGCTCGGAAACGCGGTATTTCAGTTTCCAGATTACTTGGATTACAACAGACTCAGGAGATAACCGATGCCTGAGTACATCCGGATAACCTACGTACGAAGTAGAATTGGACGGAACTATAGACAAGGAAGGGTTCTTAAGGCACTTGGTTTGCGCAGATTACAGCAGAGCCGTGTTGTGGTTGACAACCCGTCAATACGAGGGATGATTCGCAAGATTCCGCATTTACTGACAATTGAAGCTGCCGATAAACCTGTTACGGCTGTAAAAACGAAAGCTGTAATCCCGAAAGTCACTGAAACGCCAGTTAAGGCAAAGCCGAAAACCGTGAAGAAACCGAAAGACACTGAAACGCCGGTTAAGGCAAAGCCGAAAACCGTGAAGAAACCAAAAGACACAAAACCGACAGTTAAAACAGAACCCAAGACTAAGAAGAAACCAAAAGACACCGAACCGTTGGTTAAGGCAGAACCTAAGACTAAAAAGAAACCCAAAGCTGCTAAACCTCCGGTTGAGGCAAAGCCGCAGACCAAGAAGAAATTAAAAGCTGAAAAGCCCGATAAATCTGAAGTGAGTAAAGACTTGATCAAGGATGATGCTGTAGCGCCGGTAATTGAAGCAAAGACGACCGAAGAACCAACCGATGTAAAAGATGTAGATACGGAGACAGGTAGTAATGCATGAAGATACAGGTGATCTTGGCAGGTTGAAACCTGCACCAGGTTCAATTAAAAAGCCGAAACGTATAGGACGCGGTCGAAGCTCCGGTCACGGTGATACCGCCACAAGAGGTCATAAGGGTGCCAAGAGCCGCTCAGGATACAGCAGACCGTTATGGTTTGAAGGCGGGCAAATGCCCATTCATCGCCGTCTTCCCAAACGGGGTTTTCGTGTTCCAGACAGGACGAAATACCATGAGTTTAAGCTGTCCGATCTTGGCAGAATCAAAGACGACGTGGTTGATCCTGACAGTGTGCGAGCAGCGAGATTGGTGAATGGTCGCGGTCCGATCGTTCTCCTCGGCAACGGAGAAGTAGATCGTTCTTTAAAAGTATCAGTGCATCGCATCACCAAGAGCGCTCAGGAGAAGATTACTGCTGCAGGTGGTTCCGTTGAGATACTTCCTCTCGATCCGGTTGAAAGACGGGTAAAGAAGGGTCCGTCCAAGCGGAATAAATATCGTCCTAAAGCAAGAACTCAGGACATTTAATTCTTTGTTAATCCAGATCTGAATATAAAAGACGGCTGATACCGATATATGCTGCAGAAATTTCAGAATATATTTAAGATTCCCGAGCTTAAAAGGCGTATTCTCTTTACGCTGCTGATATTTATCATCTACCGCATCGGTGGACATGTGCCCATTCCAGGGATAAATGCTTTTGCACTTGGCGAATTCATGGAACAGCAGAAGGGCACGCTGTTCGGGTTATATGACATGTTTGCAGGGGGTAACTTCGGTCGTGCCACCGTCTTTGCCCTGGGGATTATGCCATACATCAGCGCTTCGATTATCCTCCAGTTGATGGGCACGGTACTTCCCGTTCTGCAGAAGCTGCAGCAGGAAGGTGAAGAGGGACGGAAAAAAATAACACAGTGGACCCGCTACCTGACGGTAGCCATCTCCTCGATGCAGGCGCTCGGCGTCAGTGTGTTCCTGGCACAGATCCCGATAACGGCAAACGGTAATATCGTGGTGCCCAATCCGGGCTTGGATTTCATGTTTTTGACCATGATCACACTTACCGCCGGTACGGTCTTCATAATGTGGCTTGGTGAACAGATCACCGATCGAGGGATCGGCAACGGGATCAGTCTGATTATTTTTATCGGCATCATCGACAGGATTCCACAGGCGTTTCTTGAGGAGATAAAATACCTGTCCGAGGGAATGCGCCAGCCGATGATGGAACTGGTTCTGCTCGCAATGTTCTTTCTCACTGTTGTGGCGGTCGTTGCACTTACACAAGGTCAACGGAAGATAAACGTTCAGTATGCAAAGCGAGTAGTTGGACGAAAGGTTTACGGCGGTCAAGCGACGCACATTCCACTGCGCATCAACACTGCCGGTGTCATGCCGATAATCTTTGCTCAGACGATAATGTTTCTACCGACCACACTCGCAACGTTTCTACCGGATGGTGAAGTCAGAATCTGGATGACGAATGCTTTCAGGTTTGATTCCTATGTATATATGATGGTCTATTGGTTGCTGATCGTTTTCTTCACTTACTTCTATACTGCCGTAGCGTTCAATCCGGTCGATGTAGCCAACAATCTTAAAAAGAACGGTGGGTTGATACCTTCGGTTAAACCCGGTAAACGGACTGCGGAGTACCTTGATAATATCCTGACCAAGATAACGCTCCCGGGCGCTGTCTTTCTTGGTTTCATCGCGGTATTTCCAACACTGATACCCAAATGGCTGGATGTATCATATACTTTCGCCTCCTTTTATGGAGGGACAGGTCTGTTGATTATAGTAGGTGTTGCTCTCGATACGCTCCAGCAGATAGAAGCTCATCTGCTGATGAGGCATTATGACGGTCTGATGAAGACAGGAAAGTTGCGCGGCAGGAGGAGGATGTAGGCTGGCGCAATCGTTTTTTCTCAATGGAATTAATCTCAACTCAGGACAGAAGAATAGATGATACTCATACTGCTCGGCGCACCGGGTGCAGGTAAGGGAACACAGGCGGAGAAGATAGCCGCACATTACAACCTGAATCATCTCTCAACGGGCGATCTTCTGCGTACTGCCGTTGCTGAAGGAAGTGAACTTGGCAGGCTGGCAAAAGGATATATGAATAAAGGGCAGTTGGTGCCTGATGATGTGATCCTGGGAATAATTCGCGATTATCTTGATGAGCATGCCGGTGTAAGTGTCTTATTTGATGGTTTTCCCCGTACAGTTACCCAGGCTGAGGGTCTGGACGGCTTATTAAAAGGTGATTCTGTTCGTACGGTTTCCCTCGAAGTGGATGATGAGCAGGTAATTAAAAGACTGTCCGCACGAAGGAGTTGCCGGGTTTGCGGAAAGATATATAATACGGCGCTGGGCATTAATCCCGCGCCGGATGGCAGATGCACCTGTGGTGGCGAGATATATCAGCGCGATGATGACCAGGCTGAGACGATTACCAGCCGCCTCATGATCTATCATGATCAGACCGAACCGGTTATCTCATTCTATCGTGGGAAAGGACTTCTAATAGAGATCGAGGGAACCGGCAGTCCTGACGATGTTTTCGGTAGGATCAGGGAAGTCTTAGGTTGATCCACCGCAAGAGCCCTCGAGAAATCGAGAAGATGCAGAGGGCGGGAAAGCTTCTTGCATCACTGTTTCCGAAGATATCAGAACTTATTAAACCCGGTGCGATCACTGCTGACATTGACAGATTAGCAGAACAGATTATTATAGAAGGCGGAGCCAGACCGGCTTTCAAGGGTTACAGGGGAAGCGGTAGGAAACCGTTTCCCTCGGCAACCTGTATTTCGATCAACGATGAGATTGTTCATGGAATTCCATCCCAGCGCAGGCTAAAAGAGGGACAAATTGTAGGGATTGACTGCGGTCTTGAACTCGATGGCTGGTATGCCGATATGGCGGTGAGTTTTCTAATTGGTGACGTGCATTCCACTATCAGGATGCTGTGGGATGTGACACGAAAGGCTCTTTATAAAGGAATCGAACAGGTTCGACCGGGAAACAGGATCAGCGACATCGGTTCCGCCATTCAGAGGTTGGCGGAAGCCAACGGATTTTCCGTTATCAGGGAACTTGTCGGTCATGGCATTGGTTCGAGTTTACACGAGGATCCGGCTGTTCCCAACTATTATTCATCCAAGGGAGATGGTTTTCTTCGACCCGGGATGACAATCGCGATTGAACCAATGATTTCGACAGGACATTGGAAGATTGAAACCCTGAGTGATGGTTGGACGGCAGTAACGGCTGACAGGTCGCCAACTGCTCATTTTGAACATACGATTCATGTAACCGAAGACGAACCTGAAATTCTTACTCTGCTCGAAGACGGATCGGATCCGTGGGATTTGATCCGGTAAACTTAGGGAATAGCATTTGGCGAAGGAAGAAGCAATAAAGGTCGATGGCACCGTTCTGGAAACACTGCCCAATGCCACCTTCCAGGTCAAACTGGAACAGGGGCATGTTGTTCTGGCTCATATCTCCGGGCGGATGCGGATGCACTATATTAAGATTCTCCCAGGTGACAAGGTAACGGTTGAACTCTCACCTTATGATCTCTCGCGGGGAAGAATTGTTTATCGTTACAAGTAAAGAGTGTTAAATTATGAAAGTACGAACCTCAGTCAAACGCATGTGTGATAATTGCAAGATTATCCGTCGCAGAGGAGTGGTCAGGGTGATCTGCAAGAATCCCAAACATAAACAACGTCAGGGGTAGTTTTGACGGTATGTCCGGTTATGGTGATCAAACGTAATTTTGAATTCAAAATTCAAAATTCAGAATTTTCAAGAAGGTGTATTAATGCCACGTATCTCAGGAGTTGACCTACCGCGCAACAAACGGGTGGAAATTGCTTTGACCTATATTTATGGTATCGGTCGGGCATTGTCAAAAGGTATTTTGACGAAGACAGGTATAGATCTGGATATTAAAACCGATGATCTTACCGAGGCTCAGGTCAAGCAGATTCGCGATCTCATAAATGATGAGTATAAGGTCGAAGGTCCCAAGCGCACTGAAGTGCAGATGAGTATTAAAAGACTTATCGATATTGGATGTTATCGTGGGATACGCCATAAACGCGGCATGCCTGTTCGAGGACAGAATACCCGCAATAACTCACGCACGAGACGTGGCAGGCGAAAAGTTTCTGTTTCGATTGCCAAGAAAAAGGAATAGGACAAGAGCAGCTTGGATGTCTTTATCGTTCTTATTGTCATTCTGCACTAAGCAAAGCGTTAGTCTTTCACGAAATCAAGAATCTTCCCGACGATGATCGAATTTAATCTGGCAAGGCGGACGCCCTCGTCCTCCAAGTAAAGGAATACCACTTTGGTAAAAGGCGAAAAGAAAAAAGCGCGAAAAAAGGAAAAGGTCGATGCTACAGGTGTAGCTCACATCAAGGCTTCCTTTAACAATACGATAATTACTTTAACCGACGTTTACGGCAATGTAATAGCCTGGGCGTCCAGTGGCAGATCCGGTTTCAAAGGATCGCGGAAGAGTACGCCCTATGCTTCCTCGCAGGCGGCTGGCGAAGTAGCTAAAAGAGCCATGGATATGGGTTTGGAGAAGATTTCAGTCGAGGTCAAGGGACCCGGATCAGGACGGGAATCCGCGATTAGATCGCTTGCGGCTGCCGGGCTCGAGATCACATCTATCCGTGATGTAACGCCGTTACCGCATAATGGATGTCGCCCGAAGAAGAAACGTCGAATCTGAGAATGTAGATTAGGCAAGGCTGGTGCCCTCTTCCGTCAGTATGTGATTGTTATTACATTAACTTTGATTTATAATTAGATGAGGTATAGATGGCCCGAGATACGGGACCTGTTTGTAAACAATGCCGACGTGAAAACGCAAAGCTTCACTTGAAAGGTGAACGGTGCTTCTCGCCGAAGTGTGCCTTTGAGCGCAAGGGTTATCCTCCCGGGCAGCACGGTTTGAATCGTCGCTTCAAACAGTCGAATTACGGAATCCAGTTGCGTGAGAAGCAGAAGATTCGGCGAATGTATGGGCTTTATGAGCGACAGTTCAGAAACACATACAAGAAGGCTTCAGCTGAAAAAGGTGTAACCGGTGAGAATATGCTGGTCAAACTTGAAAGTCGGTTTGAAGTGGTTATATACCGGCTTGGAATGGCCAGTTCACTGAGAGCGGCGCGTCAACTTGTCAGTCATGGTCACTTTGAAATTAACGGGCGTAAGGTGGATATTCCATCTTACATTCTTCGACCGGGTGATGTTGTGCGCGTTAGAGAAAGCGCTCGCAAGCTTGAAATTATCCATGACGCGATGCGTCGTTTGCATCAGGATCGAATAGTACCATATCTATCGCTGGATAAAGCCAGGATGGAAGGTACATATGTCTCGCGTCCGAAACGAGAAGAGATTCCCGTTACCGCTAATGAACAGCTCGTTGTTGAGCTGTATTCGCGTTAAGCGAATCAATCCAGAGGTTTACCTGTATGAACGGTTCAAGTTTTCAGATGCCGGAATCAATCGAAGTAGATCACACAACCTACTCATTGAATTACGGCAAGTTCATCATTCAACCGCTCGAAAGGGGCTTCGGCATTACTATCGGGAACACCATGCGCAGAGTGTTGCTCGCATCACTATCGGGAGCGGCGATTACATCGATAAGAGTTGATGGTGCAATGCATGAGTTCACAACAATTCCCGGCATCAAAGAGGATATAACCGAAGTCATTCTGGCTCTTAAAGGAGTCCGGTTGAAGTTGTTGAATAATCAGCCTGTGAAGGCAAAGCTGAATCTCCAGGGTCCAATGGTCTTCACGGCTGGAGAGATACAGAAGGGCACGACTGAGGTGGAGATTCTCAATCCTGATCATGTTATTGCAAACCTGAATGAGAATGCCGACGTCAGGATGGAACTCATTATGAAGCGTGGTCGTGGGCTCATTCCATCTGAGGAAAACCGCGATCAGGATCTGCCAATCGGCACTATTCCTATGGATGCAATTTATACTCCGATAGAGAAGGTGAATTATTCCGTTGAGAATACTCGTGTCGGTCAGAGAACGGATTATGAGAAACTGATCCTCGAAGTATGGACGGATGGTTCCATTGCTCCCGATGACGCTCTGACTTATGCCGGCAAGATCGTTCGCGATCACTTACAACTGTTTATTAATTTTGAAGTCAAACCCAGCGAAGAGGATACCGGTATCGAAACCGATGAGGAGATTCTCAAGGTCAGAAGACTGTTACGCAAGCCGGTGGACGAGCTGGAATTATCTGTCAGGTCTGCTAATTGCCTGAAGGAAGCCAAGATAAGAACAATCGCTGATCTGGTTTCCAAAGACGAATCGGAGATGTTGAAATTCAAGAACTTCGGTAGAAAATCGCTGAACGAATTGAACGAAATTCTACACGAACACGATCTCCATTTCGGATTTGACATTGACAAGTATCTCGGATTAGATATGCAGAAAAAGGTTGCTCAATCCTGATATTTCTGTTTCTCCGAAGTAATTATAAATTTTGATTTATCACTGTTTAGCTGGTGAGTACCGACTTCAATCGGTGAATATGCTGTCTGGCAGTGTGAAGTGAATTTAGGAAGACAATGAGACATCTTAACGATAAAGCACGTCTGAACCGTTCGAAGAGTCATCGCAAGGCTTTGTTGGGAAACCTGTCTGCAGCATTGTTTACGCACAAACGGATAATCACAACACTCGCCAAGGCGAAATATGCTCGCCGTTTTGCTGAGCGAATGATCACGTTTGCCAGGCGCGGGGATGTAGCAGCTCGAAGACATGTAGTAGGTTTTATACGCGATAAAGAAGCTGTAAAGCTTCTCTTTACCGATCTCGGACCACATTTCAAACATCGTGATGGCGGTTATACGCGCATCATCAAGATAGGTCCGCGACTGGGAGATGCAGCGCCGATGGCGATCCTCGAACTGGTGGGATTTGACGATGTAGGCGAGGTCGCGGCTCCGAAGAAGGAGAGCAAGTCACGGCTTAAAGCAGCTCAGAAGGCTGCCGTTGAAGAGAAACCGGAGAAAAAGGACAAAAAGAAACCTGTTGAACCGGAAGAAGCAGTCGCTGAAGTGCAGGAGACAGTGACAGAATCCGAAGATGTAACAACCGGTGCGGAGGCTGCGACTGAAGAAGCTCAGGAAACCGCTGTCAGTACTGAGGAGACAGGGGTGGAACAGGTTGTAGATAAAGAACCCGAAGAGGTTTCTGCCGAACCGTCGGTTGAAGAGCCTGTAAAGACCGATGAAGTGATTGAAAAAACTGATAATAAGATGGAAGAAACCGATGCAAGTTCGGATGATTCATCCGGTGAACCCGAGGAATCTGCATCCGACGAATCAGGGGAGATCAAAGACTCAAAGGATTCATCCAAAGAGTAGGATTTACGACCGAGCGGATTATGTACAGAGCTGATTCTGCTGAGGTTTCTGTTAGATTCTTAACGATGACCGGTTATCCGGTGACCAGCCAAATTCAGATTAATGATTGTTTTAACATTTTCATAGTATATCAGTAGTTTTCGGATTTTATAGAAGGCAACTCCATGCGGGTTGCCTTTTCATTATTGTCATTGAGAGCTTAGCGAAGCAATCTCATTTAATCAGGTGAATTAAATGATGGACATAAGGAACTGGACTATCCCCAGAGGAACCGAGAAGCGCTGCCGTGGCTGGATTCAGGAAGCGGCGCTCAGGATGTTGCTGCATAATCTCGATCCGGAGGTGGCGGAAAACCGGGATGAACTCATCGTTTACGGAGGAACGGGCAGAGCAGCGCGAAGTTGGGAAGCGGCGGGAGCCATTGCTGAGAGCCTGATAAACCTTGCCGATGATGAAACTCTGCTTGTTCAGTCTGGGAAACCGGTCGGTATTGTCCAGACTCATTCTGATGCTCCGAGGGTAATAATCGCTAATTCAAACCTTGTACCGAACTGGGCAAACTGGGATTACTTCCGTGAACTCGAGAAGCAAGGACTGATAATGTTCGGTCAGATGACGGCGGGATCATGGATATATATCGGTACGCAGGGGATACTACAGGGCACATATGAAACCCTTGCTGAGCTGGCTCGTCGGCATTTTAACGGCAGCTTGAAGGGCACTCTGACCGTCACGGCTGGACTGGGCGGCATGGGAGGCGCTCAACCGTTGTCGATCACCATGAATGAAGGTGTTGCCCTGATCGCTGAAGTGGATCCCGTGAGAATCGAACGTCGTGTTGCCACGAAATATCTTGATCGCTGGACTGAGGACATCGATACTGCGATAGGATGGTGCCTGGAAGCAAAGGAGAAGAATCAGGCTATGTCAGTGGGAGTACTGGCTAATGCTGTTGATCTCCTCGACCGTTTAATCGAAAGGGAAATCACTCCCGATGTACTCACCGATCAGACCTCAGCTCATGACGAACTCAACGGCTATGTCCCCGTCGGTTTGACCTTCAACGAAGCTCTCGAATTGCGAGAGAAGGATTCACAGGGGTATATCAAGCGGTCATATAAAACTATGGTCAGGCATGTCGAGGATATGATAGTGCTTCTTGATCGTGGTTCGATTACTTTTGACTATGGCAACAACCTGCGTGCGCAGGCGGAGAAAGGCGGCGCTAAGCGTGCTTTTGATTTCCCCGGGTTCGTTCCCGAGTACATCAGACCTCTGTTCTGTAAGGGTAAGGGTCCTTTCAGATGGGTGGCGCTGTCGGGTGATCCGGAAGATATACATAAAACCGATCGGAAAGTGCTTGAGTTGTTTCCCGAAGACGAGCAGTTGGGACGCTGGATTAGGCTGGCAGGTGAGAAGGTAGCCTTCCAGGGGTTGCCCGCGAGGATATGCTGGCTGGGTCTTGGGGAACGACATAAGCTGGGTCTTGCCTTCAATGAGATGGTTGCTTCGGGAGAGGTTTCAGCTCCGATTGTCATCGGACGAGATCACCTGGACTGCGGTTCAGTTGCCTCGCCGTACCGCGAAACGGAGGGGATGAAGGATGGCAGCGACGCCATCGCCGATTGGCCCATCCTCAACGCTCTTGTTAATGCTGTTTCCGGCGCAAGCTGGGTGTCATACCATCACGGCGGCGGCGTGGGTATCGGTTATTCACTCCATGCAGGTTTGGTCATCGTTTGCGACGGCACACATCAGGCGGCTGTAAGGTTGAAGCGCGTACTGTGGAATGATCCGGCTACCGGCGTTATCCGGCATGTCGATGCCGGCTACGATGAAGCTATTGACACAGCGAAAAGGCTTGGTGTTAAAATACCGATGTTAAAGAAATGAGACAATGAAAATCCATAACGAAACAATCGAACTGCAGACCGGAGGCTTCCCAGATATTATCGATCTCAGCCATCAGATCGATGAGGTTCTGACCGGATCCGGGATTAGAAACGGTGTTATGACCATATTTGTGCCCGGTTCGACAGCGGGTGTGACGACAATCGAGTATGAACCAGGTCTGCTCAAGGATCTTCCCGCACTGTGCGAGAAGTTAGCTCCGCGTGGTGTAACTTACCAGCATGATGAAACCTGGCATGATGGTAACGGTTATGCGCACCTTCTTGCCGCTCTCTTCAAACCGTCTCTGCAGGTTCCTGTAATCGATGGAAGTTTGACGCTTGGCACATGGCAGCAGGTTGTGCTCACTGATTTTGATAATCGTTCACGCCGTAGAAAACTGATTATTCAGATCATGGGAGAATAGAAACGATGCCGCCACAGGATCGCATATCTTCAAAGTCGAGACCGATATCGGTCAGCGGAGATATAACTCCGGTAAAAACCCTGACTAAGTTCGACAGGAAACTGGTCAAATGGGGAAAACGGGTCGGCAGACGAGAAGGTGAAGAAGGTATCCTGCTCGAAGGGATAAAGCTGATCGAGGAGGCTTTAACCGCCGGTCACCCGCTTATCAGAGCCTGGTACACCATGGCATTGCATGAGGCATACTCTGGGTTGATTTCAAGGTTGGTTGCCGTAGATTGTGAGGTAAAACCGGTCTCTCAGCGGATTATGAAGTCGATATCCGATCTTGAGACTCCACCGGGTATAGTCGCAGTTGCTTCACAACCCGGTTTTATTCATCGAAAGCCGGGTGATCCGTTTTCACTGATTATCGCCATATCGAGGATACAGGATCCGGGAAATCTGGGCGGTATTGTTCGAACGGCTGATTATTTCGGAGCGGATGAAGTATGGCTTGGACCGGGCTCTGTCGATCCATATTCTTCCAAAGTGATAAGAGGAACGATGGGAGCAACGTTCCGCATGCCGGTACTGAAACATAGCGATCTGATAGAGCGGATAAAGATTTTCAGGAAGGCTGGAGCCAGAGTCTGGGCAGCGGTGGTTCATGACGATAAAGCCACGTCGCGGATATCTTCATCCGGTGCGCGCATTCTTTTAATGGGCGGCGAGAGCGGCGGGCTTGGTGGAGATTATCTGGAAATGGCTGACAAGTCTGTTTCCATTCCGGGCGCTCACCGTTCGGAATCCCTCAACCTCGCTGTCGCTGCGGGGATTCTCATCTACGGCGCGACATCGGGCAGGTTTAAAAAGGAGTAATTTAACGTGAAAGTACCTGTAAGAAAATCTTTAATACTCCTGATCGCACTGATCTGCGGATGCACACTATCACCCGAAGAGGCAATGCAGAAAGGCTTGGATCTTTATAATGACGGAAAGATAACCAAGTCATATCAATACCTGATGAAAGCTCACGCCGGTGGTATTCAAGATCCTGAGCTATTTCTCCGTACCGCCTACTGCATGGTGGCAATTGAAGATGATCCTTCAGCGGCGATTAAGATATTATCCCTGAGCGTTCAACTTTTTCCGGAATATGCTCCCACCTACGATCTGCTTGGAGTTATAGCGCAGCAGTTCGGTCCTGTACAGGAGGGTAAAAACCTTCAACAGGCGATTTACTATGCGCGCAAAGCGGTAGAACTCGAACCGGATGAGTGGAAATTCAAGGATAACCTCGGTGGATACTATTACCTGATTGGCAAACCGGATTCGGCTTTGTTCTGGTTCAAAGCTGCAAGTGAGCTTAACCCGACTGATGAGGATATCCTCCGGCGTATTCGGCAGGTTGAGGTGAGTTTAGAGCGTGAATAATTGATATACAGTCAAGAAATTGTTAACTTGAGCGGATATCTGATTGAAAAAAAGCCATCAATAATAAATTAGGAGGCAGGGAGTTATAATGAACCATAAATCGTCAAATCTTATCAGAGTCTTCCTTCTCTGCGCAGTTATTACCTGGACAATAGCAGGCTGCGGAGGCGGCGTTAAAAAAGAAGAACAGGTTTCCAGAAGTACTGTCACTTATGAGAATCTACCGCCCGGAGCGCTGCCGGATGTTCCGGCTGAACTCGGCGGCGAGGGATTCACCGGTGAGGGCTGGCTGAGCAATGATGATTACATACCGTCCGGTGATCCACGAGGAAAGGTCGGTGGTTCGATAACCTGGGCGATCTTCGAGTTTCCATCCACGCTCAGGACAAACGGAAAGGATGCCAACAGCCAGTTTGTCAGGTTGATCGGTGGTATGGTTTATCAGAGCCTTATAGGAAACCATGCCACGACTCTTGAATTCGTTCCCAACCTTGCCACGCACTGGAAGGTATCGGAGGATTTCCGGACCTACTGGTTCCGTATCAATCCCAATGCCAGGTTTTCTGATGGCAGCCGCCTCACCTCTGAAGATGTTATAGCTTCCTGGAAATTGCAGGTAGATCCGGGAATCCTTGCCCCATATACTAACATGATCTGGAGTCAGTTCGAGGAACCGATTGCCGAGAGTCCATACATTGTAAGAATTCATGCTAAGGAACTTAACTGGAAATTTTTCCTTTACTTCGGTGGAATGTACATCCTGCCGGGAAAGTATATCGGTTCAATACTGTTCTACAATCGTGACATTATGGAATCCACCGATCTGGCGCTGAGAATTCAAAAGGCGGCAGATCCACTCTCTGAATATGTCAAGGATGAGATACCGGCAGAGAAAATTCAATTGCTGGAGGATTGGGATGGAACAACTGAACCTTCTTATGATGTTCGCAGTGTTTTGCTCCACGGATTTAACCGCGCCATGCAGGGAGAACTGATTTACAACGCTGAACGGTTCGCGAATCTGGATACGACAGGTGAACTGTTTGATGAGATAAAGAGTAATCCCGAAGACTTTGAACTTGTCAAGCTGAATAAAAAGCTCCTTGAGTATGCCTACCCGGGTAACTTCGCGGAGAGTAAAAGCCCCAGCGTGATGACCGGCGCTGACTATATGAAAGTATATCAATTCAAGATGCCTCCCGGCACAGGTCAGTATATCCTTGAGGAAAAGGACATCAAGAAGGGAAGATCGCTTACTATCCGGAGGCGTGACGATTACTGGGACGAAAACAATCCCCTGGATAAGGGTACCGGCAACTTTGAACGGCTTAAATTCAGTGTTGTTAATGATGAACGTTTAACTTTTGAGAAATTCAAAAAGGGAGAATATGACTTCTATCTGGTGGGTCGAGCCCAATGGTGGAAAGAGGAATGTGACTTTGAAAACGTTCAGAGAGGTCTTGTTCAGAAGAGAAAGATATTCAATGATGAACCGCAGGGCGTCTCGGGTTTCGTTTTCAATATGCGTAAACCCCCGTTTAACGATAAACGGATGCGACAGGCTTTCACTTACCTGTTCAATCGTCAGAAGTTGATTAACCAGCTCTTCTTCAACGAATACATCCATACGGACAGCTATTATCCCGGCAGCGTTTACGAAAACCCTGACAATCCGAAGTACCGCTACAATCCCGACAAAGCCGTTAAACTGCTCGAAGAGTGTGGTTGGAAAGAACGCAACAAGGAAGGACTACTGGTGAACGATAGTGGTGAGATTCTCGATTTGACAATCTCGTATAGTGCAATATCCTTCGAGAGGATTCTCACGGTTTACCAGGAAGACCTCGCCAAGGTGGGGATTAAAATCAACCTGAAACGATCCCAGGGAAGTACCCTGTTCAAGATGGTGAACGAGCGGAAATTCAAATTATATTTCATGAGTTGGGGTGGTTTGCTGTTCCCGAATCCGGAGAATGATGTATCATCCTGGACTGCCGATCCTGATAATACCAACAATCTTTCCGGTATTAAAAACGCTCGAATCGACAAACTTATCAATGAATACAATGTATGCTTTGATCAGCAGAAACGAATTGAGATGATTCGTGAAATCGATTCAATCCTGATGCAGGAAATGACGTTCGCCCTTGGCTGGTATGCTCCAAATCAGCGTATTCTGTACTGGAACCGGTTCGGTCATCCCGATTTCTATCTATCCCGTTATGGCGACTGGCGAAGTGTTATCGGCTACTGGTGGGTAGATGAGGCGAAAGAAGCAAAGCTGAAGGAGGCAAAGAAGGATAAGAGCATTCAGCTTGAAGTAGGACCTATTCAAATTCATTACTGGGAAGAATACACCAAAGAACATGGCGCTGGTGGAGAACTGAAAGGGATGTAAGTGTTCTTCTCATTTCCCTTTTCTATTTGAGGTGGAAATAAAGGGGAGTAGCGAGACAATCCCCCCTTCTATTGAAGGGGGGAATATAAGGGGGGTTGGATTCTTATCTCACGATCAAGACTGGAGATAAGTTTGTTAGTGCCGCAGGGTGTCCTCACCCTGCGGTTGCAAAATTATGTTTTAAGCTGCGGGGTGGGGACACCCCGCAGCACGCGTGTTGATCTTAGAGCTGGATTAGAGTTTACAACTTAACCACTTAAATATAATGTTCAAAGTATCACTTCAAGAACTCGAAGAGAAGGCTTATCGGATCCGCAGGAATCTGATCGACCTGATGTATCAGAGCGGATCGGGGCATCTTGATACATCGCTGAGCCTGGTGGAAATATGGCTGGCGCTGGTCTATTCGGAGTTCTTTCGTCTCAATCCGCAGAACGGCGCATGGGACGGGAGAGATCGAGTGTTTCTCTCCGAGGGTCATGCCTGCCCGGTTCAGTACATGGTCAATGCAGACCTTGGATACTGCACTGTTGAGGATGTCTTCGCTGGTTTTCGCAAGCCGAATACACCTTATCAGGGACATACAAAACGTGATCTGAAATATGGACTTGAGAACTCGAACGGCAGCCTGGGTATAGGTTTATGGCAGGCATACGGTCAGGCACTGGTAATCGATAGATTCGTTTTCTGTATCGCAGGCGACGGCGAGTTTCAGGAACCGTCAAGCCAGTCACTTCTGTCGGTAACGCATAATCTCAAACCTGCCCCGAACTATATCCTGATATTGAATGATAATAAGCTGGCTCAGGATTCACAGGTGGACATCGGTCCGATCGGCGAGGTTGCAGGATTGTACGGCTGGCAGGTTATCCGGGTCGATGGGCACGATTTCCACGGGTTGGGGGAGGCGTACATTCAGGCAGTGAATGAAAAGAGGAAACCATCTCTCCTGATCTGTGATACCATAAAGGGAAAAGGCGGTGATCCGCAAAATGAAGCGCAGCTCGGTTTTCATGGACGTCCACCCAAGGATGAAGCTGAGTACAGGGCATATATCGATGGTCTTGAAGCGGCACGGGAGGCTTAATCACGGAAACATACGGTAAAGAATCACTGCGCGAGGCGTTCGGTCATGCGCTGGTCGATGCCGGAGAGAGATGGTCTGATCTGCACGTCCTCGATGCGGGTACGAAGAACTCGACCTATAGTCAATCATTCCAAAAGGTCTATCCCGACCGATTTATCACGCCGGGTATAAATGAGCTTGGTATGATCGGACTGGCAACCGGTATCGCCATGGCAGGTAAGAGGGTAGTCGCCTGCGATATGTCGGTATTTCTGCACCATGCCTACGGTCAAATTCGCACTGCTGCACGGCAGGGAGACGATCTGCATCTGGTGATTGCAGCCAGTCACACGGGTATCGCCGTCGGTCCGGACGGGTCATCTGCACACGACATAACCGACCTGGCGAGAATGCGCCTCGTTCCGAACTTCAAGATAATAACTCCTTGGGATGGTCGGCATGTACGGCAGATAGTTAAAGTAATACTTGAAGAAAAAGGATACTACTATGTGCGGCTTAACAGACCCAATGTTCCGATATTCTTAAAGGAACCGATGAGCTTTGAAATCGGTCGCGCATACAGATTAAACGAAGGAGAGCGCGTTACGATTATCGCTTCCGGAGATAAGGTGTTTAACGCACTACAGGCGGCTGAGGAGCTTGGTGAAGGCTTTGCTGATGTGATTGGCATTGCAACACTCGAACCGCTTGATTCGGATACGATACTGGCGTCAGCCTCTCGAACGGGGCGGGTGATTACCTTTGAAGATCACATGTATGTAGGTGGATTGTACGAGTCGGTTGCCGGTCTGCTGGCGCAACATAAGCCGACTCCTATGCGACGGATAGCCCTGAACCGTATATTCACAACCTCCGGTGAACCGGATGAACTGGCGAAGATGTTCGGTCTGACTACAGAAGCTCTTGTACGGTTTTGCCATGAGTTTGTCGAAGATCGCTGAAGTTTTATGTCTCAGCAGAAAAACTTAATGAAACGAATTAGCTTTATCTAAAGTGTCAAAACTACTTGAAGTAAAGAACCTGTGCACCTATTTCCATTCTGATGATGGTGTGGCAAAAGCCGTCGATGGCATTTCCTTCGATATTGCTCCCGGTGAAACGCTGGGAATTGTTGGCGAATCGGGATGCGGCAAGACAGTAAGCTGCCTTTCCATACTGAGATTAATTCAGATTCCACCCGGTGAGATTGCAGCCGGTGAGGTCATATTCAATGGCGCTGATCTTTTATCGGTAACTGAGGAGGAGATGCGTTCCATCCGCGGCAAGGATATCGCCATGATCTTCCAGGAACCGATGACCTCTCTGAATCCTGTTTTCTCATGTGGTAACCAGGTGATTGAGGCGATTACGCTGCACCAGAAGGTAACGACTGATGAAGCTCGTTCACGTGCTCTGGAGATGTTCAAACTGGTCGGAATCCCTGATCCGGAGAGACGCCTCGACGAATATCCTCACCAGCTCTCCGGTGGGCTCCGGCAAAGGGTGATGATCGCCATGGCTCTCTCATGCCATCCCAGTTTACTCATCTGCGACGAACCGACCACAGCTCTCGATGTTACGATTCAGGCGCAGATACTTGCCTTATTACTCAGGTTGCAGAAAGAGCTGGGGATGTCGATTATCATGATCACTCACGACCTTGGTGTGATAGCTGAAACGGCTGACAGGGTTGTAGTGATGTATGCCGGGAAGGTTGTTGAGACCGCTGATGTTAGTTCAATTTTTCATCATCCACAGCACCCTTACACAACCGGCTTGCAGCATGCCATTCCCCGCATGGGAAAACGCAAAGACCGGCTTTACCAGATTGAAGGAACAGTACCGAGCCCACTGGATTTTCCCAGCGGCTGCAAGTTTCATCCACGCTGTCCATTGATGGATGATAACTGCATGCAGAATGAACCGGAACTGAAGCTCGCAGCGAGTGGCAGCATGGTGGCATGTTGGAAGACCGGTCAGTTTGAGGCTGAGGAGTTGTTCAATTCTGAAGTAATAGAAAAATAAGGGAATAAATAAATGCAGGTGAAAACCTTTTTTGCCGCACTCAGAGCGCCTTTTTTCACCGCGGTAATTGTTCCGGTAATTCTCGGCAGTGTAATTGCCTGGCATCATGGCGCTGACTTCCATTGGGGGTTGTTCTTCATGGCGCTATTTGGTGCAATCGCTCTCCATGCCGGAGCGAACACCATCAACGATTATTTCGACCACCACAGCGGTAATGATGAACTGAACAAGGAGTACATCAGACCTTTCACCGGCGGAAGCCGGTTGATACAGACCGGAGCATTGACTCCGAAAGGCATGCTGATGATCTCGATTGCAACTTACGTCATCGGCATCAGCATCGGTCTTTACCTGACATATCTGAGAGGCATGACGATTTTCTGGATCGGATTGATAGGTGTTTCATGCGGTGTTTTATACGTTGCACCCGGCATAAACCTGGTGGGACGGGGCATTGGTGAGTTCATGATCGCTCTTGCCTTCGGACTGTGCAGCGTGAATGGGGCTTATTTCGTCCAGACACAGACGCTCAGTATCGAGGTCATTATCGCTTCTCTGGCAATAGGTGTTCTTATTACGCTGGTGCTTTACATAAACGAGTTTCCAGATTATAAAGCCGACAAGGCGGTAGGGAAGAACCACTGGGTTATCAGGCTTGGCAGGAAGCGCGCCGCAACGGGATATATGGTGATGATGATTCTTAACTATGTGATTATCCTCGCGCTGGCGTTGATCTTTGATAAAATGTGGCTGTTAATCAGCCTGCTGACCCTACCGCTCGCATTGAAAGCGATTCGAAATACTCTTGTAAACTATGATAACGTTTCTGCACTGGTTCCATCGTGCGCCGGAACGATAATGACACACCTCCTGACCGGATTACTGCTTGCCTCAGGATATGTTCTTCAGACTTTGTTGTAGTCTATATGAGAATGTTAACTAATTAGTTTCTGTTGAAAAGTATTCATTTTGTCATTCCCGCGCAGCAGTCTGTCTGAGAATATCATCTGTCCGCTGGAAGACGC
>JABMRV010000121.1 GCA_013202285.1 bacterium
CCGCGCAGGCGGGAATCCAGACAAGCTATTGTTATTTCACGGTATCCGGCTTTCGCCGGAATAATAATATCAGATAAGATCCTTCAGATCCGGTACATTTTCAGCAGGCACTACTCTAATGACTCGGATGTATAGTCATCGAAGTAAACAGCACTGTCAGAATCGTAAAAATAAACGCCTGCAGATGCGCAATGAAAATCTCAAGTATCGATATGAAGATAATACCCGCTAACGGCAGCGGTGCAATGACAAAGCTCTTCGCCATGAAGATCAATCCGAAGAAAGCCAGGATTACCGCATGTCCAGCAACCATGTTGGCGAAGAGACGGATGCACAGCGCGAACGGCTTGGTCAACATCCCGATTATCTCAACCGGTATCATTATCGGTATCACGAATGCCGGTACACCGGATGGAACCATCGCCTTGAAATGTTTAATAAACCCGTTTTGGGCTATTCCCATCCCCTGGATCACCATAAAGGCGATGATCGCCAGACCTGCCGTTACGTTGACGTTGCCGGTTGCAGTGTGACCCGACGGCAGCATTCCGAAGAGATTACAGGTTAAAATGAAAAAGAAAACGGTCAGGAAGAACGGCATCATCTTGCGGGCGTTCTCCTTGTCCATGTTGGGATAGACTACTTCGTCGCGGACAAACAGTATATAAACTTCGAGCAGATGCGCAAACTTATTGCGCATAAGTTTCCTGCCTCTGAAGGAGAGTCTGAACATGACTAAAAGGAACAATCCGGCAAACCACATCCAGATCACCTGCTTGGTGATCGAGAGATCAAGCCCCTCCTCACCCCAGGGTTTGATCTCCAGTGATTTTAAGGGAATCTTCAACCAGCCGTGTCCGGTGGGAATCGGCAATTCAAGATGATCGGATTCAGTGAGATGTTCAACGATGAAGTTCTTTTCGTGATCCTCACCGCTTTCACCGTGTTCAGTACCTTCACCATGTTCGGCAGCATACGATGCCGGGGCGAAGTAGAAAATCAATCCGGTCAGCAGGAACAACAGGAAAATCAGTTTAACCTGCCTGCCAGTTTGTGAAGTTGGTTCTAACGCTACTGCTTTGTACACTGTCATACTAAGGTTATGCTCTATCTAAAGTGTCTTTTTTTACCCAGAAATAGATCGATTCGCAGATCTGGAAGGCAAAAACAAATATCAGGCAACTGACCGTAAAACTTGTGATCTCCCAACCGGCTTTAGCCAGTCCCAGCCATATACCGGCAAGCAGAACGATCAGTTTGAAAAAGAAGCCGATGACGAAAGTTTTCAGAATTTTCTTGGTTTCGCCACCGCTCATCGCTCGTATCAACATGAAGAACACCGGCAGAACTGTGATCATCGCCAGTCCCAGACCGGCTGCTTTATGCAGGTTTAATAATGGTTCACCCACCATTAGTGTAACCGCTCCCGCTCCTGCCAGTACTACCGTCATATATACGTAAGTCTTATTCATCGTTGCGGTCTGTGTCTTCCTCTCTTTCACTTCTTTTCTGTAGATTGGTCAAGGTCCGTATCAGGTTGATGAATCCCCCGGCAGCGCCTATGAAAGCGCCGCCTAACGCGAGAAGTGGTTCCGTGCCCAGTTTTCCGTCAAGCCAGTATCCGAGAAAAAAGAAGATCAGTACCGATGCAGCCAGAGTCAGACCGAGGTGCGTATAGGCGGTAACGTTATGCCAGGTATTGTCCTTCGGCATGTCTTATCCGGTTAAGGGGCTATTCTTCAGTCAATTGGATCTTGCGGGGAGGATGCTGCGGGCTGGCAAGCTCCGTATCACCCATATTGCTGTTCCCGTTGAAAATCGCTCCCTCTTCAACCACGAGCCGCTTGGTCTTCAGATCACCTTTCAACACCGATGAGCGCTCCAGCATCGTCTTGCCGCTGGCTGTAAGTCTGCCTGTCACCTTACCGCCGACAATCACATCCTTGGCTGTTATATCCCCCTCAACAGACCCGTTGGAACCAATAGTAATTGTCTCTGACGAGGCTAATTCGCCCTTCACCCTCCCATCGACCCGCATGGATCGCTTGACAGTCAGCTTGCCTTCGAACTGAGCATCGGCGCCGAGAATGGTCGAGAGTTCCGCCACTCCAGAACTGAAACTGCTTCTATCACTCTTTGCCAAGGATAATCTCTCCGATTAGATAATTCTATTTTACCGAACTGGAAAGTTCGCTTATCATCGCTATGAGAATCAACAACAACGCTGCAATAAACAAAACTATACGTAAGTAAGGAATGCCGCTTGAACCTAATGGATCGAAATAGGCTATCAGTATCAAGAGCCCTGCCAACCTCGCAAAAATACTGCCCCTCGATCTGAAGTTCAAGATGTTACCAAAGAGTAAAGGGAATTTACCAGTCGGCAAACTGCCTGAAATCAAAAGGTAAAATCCAAGTACAACTATGAAAATTCCAAACAACATCAGCAATTTTCCTGTTAAGGAAATGGTCGGGTAGTTGCTTACAATCCCGCTGTCTTAGCGGTCTCAACCTGCTGGACAAATTCCAGCGGATCGACGGGAACGCCATCTTTCCATATCTCAAAATGCAGGTGCGGAGCGCTTGATCTGCCGGATGAGCCGAGTAGCGCGATCGGTTCGCCGCGACGCACCTCATCCTGAACCAATTTCAGATTCTCAAGGTTATGACCGTAGAAGGTCATATAGCCATTCCTGTGAGCCAGAATGAGACAGTTGCCGAAATGCGGCGTCCAACCGGAAAATGTGACCCTTCCCGCAGCGGCAGCAACAATAGGTACTCCCGTTTTTCCGGCTATATCAATTCCTCGATGACTCCGTTCCGGGAACAGGTAATCGAGAAAAAACTCCTGCGAAATAAATCCGTTTGCAGGCATACAGGTCGGCATGCTGTATGCCATGATACGCTCGACAGCGTATGAGTCACCTTCAAGAAGAAAATCAGCATAATCGACTTCCGACAGCGCAACTCCTGCCTTCAGGGTGGTATCTGAAGACGATGAACGACCTACTTCAAGGTGTCCGCCAAGAGAACGAATGATCTGTGCAAGGATCCTACGGCTCTGATCTACCTCCCGCGCAACGCTGATTATCCGCTTGTTCTCAATTGATAACTGAGAATTCTCGGATGCCAGACGGTCATAATCCAGCGCCCTGCGAACCAGACTCGAATAGCTTAATATACCGGCGATTATGGCTAATACAAGAAAGCCAGCAAACCAGAGCGCTGTTTTGAGCCAGAAGGTTGACAATCTCAAACGCCTCGGCTCGCCGCCGTCATCAGGTACTATTATTATGTTGAGTCGACCACCCATCGAGTTTCCATACCGTTTCAATCTGAATGAACAGATAAAGTGTAAAATCTATCATTTTTCAGATGACAAATCAAGACCTTGTACCATTTTTCTCATACTCTGACGCAACCATTCACCTAAAGCCAGAGATGCACTCACGGACACATTCAAAGACGCCACTTTTCCAAACTGAGGAATACGTAATAACTTGTCACATCGCTTCCGCACCAGCCGTGATAAACCCTTGCCTTCTGCACCCAGTACGAAGCCGATGCTACCACTCAGTTTAGCATCCCATATCGATTCTTCAGCGTCAGCGTCAAGACCGTATATCCAGTAATCTCTATCCTTCATCAGACGGATCGTCTGATCAATATTCGTCACCGAGGCTATTGGCAGCCACAGAGCAGCGCCTGCAGAAGCTTTGACTGCGAGAGGGGTCAAACCTGCAGCCCGAGGTTTCCTGAATATCACACCCCCGGCGCCCAATACCTCCGCTGATCTTATAATTGCACCCAGGTTGTGCGGATCTTCAACGCCATCGATTATCAGCACCGGTCGTGGAGGATCCTGTTGTACAGAATCGAGAACCTCTTCCACATTCAGCAGGCGGGGCTGCCGGTAATAGGCAACTACACCTTGGTGATTTACCTCCGGTGCAAGCCGATCCAGTTCCGCTCTGGATGCCGGTACAAGCCGGATCCCATGCGATCTTACGGCGGATTTCAACTCCATAACCGCCTTACCCTGACCACCAGCGATGATAAAGACTTCCATCACTTCGAGTCCCGAGTCCAACAGTTCAGCTACTGCATGCCGACCGAATATCTTCTGCTTTGCCATGATTTATAATAAGTGCAATTAATAATATTTTCCTTAATCCAGCTGTAAGATCAACACGCGTACCGCAGTCCCGCAGCTGCGGGATGACGAAGCAATCTTTATTGTCCGTGCTGCAGGGAGGTCGAGAATACAAATTTCCCGCTGGCAGACGCCCCTGTCTGCCAGAAATAACAACAACTTGGCTGGAAGACGAGGGCGTCCTCCAGCGGACAGATGA
>JABMRV010000122.1 GCA_013202285.1 bacterium
ACCCGGCGGTTTTCAAGACCGCTGCCTTACCAATTAGGCTAATCCTCCGGGTGGTAATAATAGAAATTCAGCATGTTAAACTTCCCGCTGAAATTCAACTCTGTATTTTACGAAATCTTACCGGCTTTGTCAACAGGTATCGTCTGTCCTCAATTGATCTTATAATGTAACGATTACAATCTCCTGAGGAAAGACTCGGGATCGTTCAGGAATGCCTTGGTAATATTTACATGCTCGGTATCTTCGAACGCTATTTTACTGATAATTCCATCATCAAAGCTGAAAATTTCCGCATTCGGAAATGCCATGAGTATTGGAGAATGTGTTGCAATAATGAACTGACAATCATTTGCAACCATCTCTTTGAGCAGAAAAATCAAAGTCAATTGACGTATTGGTGAAAGCGGAGTTTCCGGTTCGTCCAGTAAATACAAACCATTCGGAACCAGTCTGTTTTCCATCAGATTCAACATATTTTCACCATGTGAGAAAGCATCCGGATTGTCACCATACCTACCCTCAAGTGCAGCTCTCTGCCCTCTGACCATTCCTGCAGCCAATTTTCTGCCATAGCCTGAGAGTTCCTCGTTGAATTCGGCCTCAAGTTCAATCAGGGACTCTCTTTCACGGATCATTTTTTGAGTAAAACCGAAGAAATCCTCAGCCCTGAAGAAAAAACCGCGTTTTGGTTTTTGATTCCTGACAAATTTCAATCGATCAGCAAGATCGTGCGCATGTTTTAGACTTTTATCATATTTAATATCGCTGCTTCCAATGGTAATCGATCCAAAACCCGCAGCAATCGCTTCCAATAAAGTTGATTTGCCCGAACCGTTCTCACCGACAAAGAATGTTACAGCAGAGGATAATTCAATAATCTCCAGATTCTGTATCACCGGAAGTGAAAATGGAAATCCTTTTTTTGGCTGTCCGGATTGTTTGATTGAAATGGATCTGAGGAAAATCATAGCGTTAATCTCTGAACTTCAACGGCACCCTGACCAATCCGATGCCTTTCTTCTCAAAGAGCAGATATTCCTTCTCAAGTATGTGATAAAACAAGTCGCGCGTTACCTCCACATCCTTGCGGCAGTACTTGGCGACCTTCTCTATTTCACCGTCCTTCCACCATTGCAGAGACTGCAGCCCGTCCGCCGACTTGCCCATCCCCAAGGTAGCGGAAGCCAGTGAATCTAATTTCAATCTATGACCGAGGCTCTTTTGAACCTCAACCAGCATATCATACGAAGGAAGCAAACGGAAATCGAAACCGGAGTATCCCCGCAGCACCTCATAGTCGAACCTGATCTGGTTGAATCCGATTACAAGGTCGGCATCCTTCAACGTTTCAATCAGGGCTTCAACATCCTTTTCGCTGAAATCCAGCCATTCATCCTGCGGAAAACGATAGACAACCCCCCATGCAAGCCCCATCGCCTTGATATTATTCCAGCCACCGACCTCCTCGGCGCTGCGCTGTGTTTCGAGATCAAACACCACACCGGAGCGGTTCTCGAGCCAGGCTTCCGGGACCGGTACGGAAGCAATTTCCTCCTTATGATGCTCCTCATCTCCTTTAACAGGTTGTGAAATCGTCGGATCGGTTTTCATGGTCAATTTTCTTTTTACAGGTCTCGGTTTGGGTAATTTTCTCTTTCCCGTCAACACTTCAAGGGTTAGTATCGCAGCGTCCTTGTCAAGCGGAATGTTCCCATGCCCGCATTTTGGCGAATGAATGCAGGATGGACAGCCCGTCTCGCACGGACATTCACTCACTAATTTGAGCGTCCTCTCCGTGAGTTCCTCAAATATATCAAACAGTCTGACCGATAGTCCAATGCCTCCCGGATGACCGTCATAGAGAAAGACTGCCGGTTCTCCGGTCTGATGATGAGAGACCGTCGAATAACCGCCCATGTCGTTGCGGTCGCAGAGGGCGAACATCGGAGACAGAGCAAGCAGGGCATGTTCGACGCCGTGAATCCCACCGCGGAAATGATATTCCTCATCTACGGAAAGTCGGGCGATTCCCTCAGGAATGGCGATTGCAAGTCCGATGGTCTCATACGAGGTGGGTGGGTAGTCCAGTTCGTGCTGTGAGATGAGCTGCTGTCCATGGACACGGCGTTTCTGATAGCCGACGAGTTGTTCCGTGACCTTCAAGCGTGCGAGTGTTACTCTCCCCCACCCTTTTATTTCCCCTTCGGGAACCGTGGAAGGAGCCGGTATTAACTTGCTTTTGTATTCTTCAAGTATCTCCGTCTCCTTCTCAAACATGGGGGTGGTGTAGTGGGAGACGTTCGTCTTCCGCACCTTGACACGTTTGGCTTGAAGATCAAGATCCGTTACGATGTACTGTTCAGCACGATGCAAATAGATCGCCCCGGGATGGCATTCGGCAAAAACCGACCGACCGCTGATTGTCCCCAATTGACCCTTACCATCCTGCACCTCAATGGAGACTATATCACCTGCGGAACGGACATTTACGTTTCGTTGAGGTCTTCGTTGAGCTGCAAAATACCGGTCTCCTGAAGCACCGAGAAGCAGTTTACCCTCAGAGACCAGTTGATCGATCATCGATTTGGAATGAGGATCCTTATAGATGGGATCTTCGGTGGTGATGGGAACCTCCTGGGCAGCACACAAGAGGTGCGGGCGGGCGATGTGCTCATTCGAACGATCTACGACCGCCTTCTCAACCGATCTCCGGAAGAAGTCGGAGGGATTGCGCATGAAGTACTGGTCGAGTTGATCCTGTCCTGCAACGAGGCAGATGCAGGAAGGGAGTGAACCTCTGCCAACCCTGCCCGCTCTCTGCCAGGTGGTAGCGATTGTCCCGGGGTAACCCACCATGATGCATACATCGAGACCGCCGATGTCGATGCCGAGTTCCAGCGCTGAAGTTGAGATCACGCCTTTAAGTTCTCCGTTGAGCAGCTTTTGTTCAATCTCTCTGCGCTCCTCAACCAGAAAACCGGCACGATAGGAACTGACCTTTTGAGACACATCGGGATAAGCCTCGGTCATCCAGCGATGCAGCAACTCCGTTGTTCGGCGAGCCTTGGTGAAAACGATGGTTTTCAATCCCGCTGAGAGAGAAGCTGCAAAGAGCTTCAATGCAAAGGTCAGGTAGCTTTCCTGCGGATTGAAAAAGAGGAAATGACGTTTGCTCACCGGAGCGCCACTCTCCTCGATCACCTCGAAAGGTCGTCCCGTAAGTTCCTCTGCCAATTCTCCGGCTTCGGCGATTGTCGCAGAGGTGGCAATGTAGGTCGGCGAGGTGCCGTAATAACGGCACAGCCTGTCTAACCGGTGCAGAACGTGCAGAATATGACTACCGAATATGCCGCGATAGACATGCAGCTCATCCAGAATGATATATTTCAGTCCTCGCAGGAAATCCTCCCACGAATCGTGGTAACTCAGGATCGAGAGGTGCAGCATGTCGGGATTGGTAATCAGAACGGACGGCGGAGATTTTCTCATTCCGGCGCGTTCATCGCGGGGCGTGTCTCCATCGTAGATGCCGACCGATACAGGTCCGTCCGCGAGATGAGGAGACCGATCATTTTCTGCTTCCTCTCCCTGCGGCTGCAAACGAGCGCTCAATCCTGCCGCTTTGATTAATCCCCTGAGCTTGACCGCCTGATCCTGTTCCAACGCTTTCAACGGAAAGATGTAAAGAGCGTGCGCGTCATTACAGATTGAGAGCTTTTCGAGAACGGGCAGATTATATATGAGGCTTTTTCCGCTGGCAGTGGGTGTTATGACGACGATGTTGTTGCCGGTTCTGAGTAGATCAATGGCTTTTGCCTGATGGCTGTAGAGTTTCTTTATACCGGAATGCTCCAGAGCGTCAACAATGTTCTGCGGCAAGGGTGTAATCGTGTCTTTGTAGCGTGGAGGTTGAACCGGTAAACGCTCGTGGTTGGTCAGGGCAGAGTTGAAAGGATCGTTCAGGTCGATCTGTTTCAGGAAGTCGTCGAGAGACATTATTTCAGCGGTACGTCATCAAATCACACACTCGGTGTCAACCGACTCAGTAGTTTATGAGAATTGAAGAGGACTTCCCATTCCTGTTTTGAAAGTCCTGGGGTTCGAGAGTCATTCCTTTCCTGGTCAGAAGGCTACAGCGGTTGTCTCCAAGTTTCAGGGCTATCTTTCGGTGAATCTTTACATATCTCAATTCGGGAAAGATCACTCCCGATTTGGAATCTTCAGCGTATATCACGTACTGAATCTCGTAGCCTTCAGGTATATCGTCCGGTACATGTTTCGGCTTTTCGATTGTCAGATCCTCGAATTTCCCCTTGAACTTGAATTCAAGAATAAAATATGGGTCGCCGAACCAACTGCTGAACTTGGAATTAAGGACATAGTTCAGATTCGTATCAAAGTCCCCGTTGTTGGCGAAGACAACTTTTTCTACGACCGGGATGGTATCGAGAACGTCTTCCTCGATGAAAATCCTGATCTCTGTCTCTTTATCGATAAATACTGTATCACGTTGTAATTTGGCAACATATATCGTATCGTGTACTGTTTTATCGATAAATACAGTATCAATGAGTCCCTTTTGGGCGAGCATTTCCCTGTCTATATCCGGCTTGAGATAGATTGTATCATATACTACCTTCTCAATGTAGAAGGTATCCTGATAAACAGTGTCTCTAATCACTTTCTCAATGAACACGGTATCCTGTCGTGCTATATGATACTCGATTACTTCCATAACGTCCATGATGTCAAACAGGTCGATAATTATGAATATATCCATGAATATCTTGGTCTTGACAAACTGCTTTATCTGCTTGTCGGTAATCTTGATGTTCTTGCTTAATAACAGGTAATTCTTGTGTTGATAGGAAACGAATTCAAGCACAAAAAAGGTGTTGGTATAGTTGATCTTGATATTATGGAACAGTTCGGCGGTATCGATATCGGTGAAATGGAATTCATAAGTCTGGTAATCCTTTAACCGTTCAGAGGGTACAATGTCGTCGCTGGTAGTAATGTCGAACTCCCTTGCACCACGGGGAAACTGGAAGGTGATCCTGATGTAAGGAATCTCTGCCAGATAATGACAGCAGGCGCCGATACTGTCGATTATGGCGTCTTCTCTCGGTGCGCCCTTCCAGAATTCATCATCCCAGACTTTGAAATTCTCCTCCTGGCATTCAGCGTTCGGGGCGAGACAGAAACAGAATGTCAGGACAAGGAGGGTCGGGATAAAAGACCTCATGATACTCACATGTTTGAACGAGAACCGCATTATCAACCTCCAATTTGTCGAAAGTATATTTCAACTGAACTCTAAAATATAAGAACTAATTGAATATCATCAAACAGTATCATTCAAATAGCCTGATGTTACAGGAAGTTATCAACTGTAGTAAATTCTAAGTTATTTCAGAGATTAAAAGCAGGAAAGCTTGAATGTTCAAGTTTCATCGGCGTTCACCGTCATTGCTTCATGGTGCAAATCGAGAAAAATCGACTTTAACTTGAGGCATTCATTGTTAATCGGTAGATTGTGAGGTAAAATGACGCTTAGGGACTCTTTGAAATGCCGGATCCGGTTGCAACATTACAGATGGGTGGTATGGCTACATGTTTGCGGGTGCCCCGGTTTGCCCTTAGGGGAACGGCGACAATGAACCTAAGGGACTATCCAGTTGTACACCATTTATATCCAACCTTATACACAGTGACTATCCGTACCGGCGCTTCGGGGTTTGACTCTATTTTGTGCCGCAGGTAAGAAATATGCGAGTCAACTGTTCTGTACATTACATCATTATCCTCACCCCAGACCGCATTCAGAAGATAGTTGCGTGAGAGAGCCTGATTGGGATGCGAAGTTAGGGTGTACAACAGCTCGAATTCCCTGGGTGAAAATTCTATTTTACATCCTTTTAGAGTAACACTGCGAGCTTCCGGATCAATCATAACTCCCGCACTGTTGATGACTGAAAATTTCTCCTGATAGCCGCTCCTGCGAAGTACTGCACGTATGCGGGCGATTAGTTCCATCAGCGAGAATGGCTTTGTCACATAGTCATCGCAGCCGGCTCGAAAACCTTCCAGCCTCTCGGTTTCCCTGCCTTTGGCGGTGAGGATAATCACCGGAATATTGACTTGTTCCCGCCGTATCTTCTTCAATATATGCAGACCGTCTATTAGTGGCAGCATCAGATCGAGGACGATCAGATGAGCTGATCCGGTCATTGCGCTGTTTAGACCGGATCGCCCGTTTCGCGCCAGTGATACCCGGTAACCTGAAAGCTCAAGATTACGCTTGAGTCGCGGACCGAGTCTGGGGTCGTCTTCAATTATCAGGATATGAGCCATTTTAAGTGTGAAAGTTTGAAAGATGGGGAGGGACGACATTCCTGTCATCCAATCCGCCGTTACATACCGCCGTCAACCCTCTGTGGTTGACGGTATAAACAAATACTATCCTGTCAGCCACAGAGGGCTGACAGCAGCTTCACTTGTTTCGCGACCATAACTTTTGATCACACCCCATAATAACTAAGAAATCGACAATTCCACCACAAACCTCGCTCCACCTGAATCGTTATCTGTGACGTGTACCTTTCCGCCATGCGATTCAGTTATCTCTTTAACCAGCGCCAGCCCCAGACCGAGACCGGTGACGCCGGTTGCCGCATCACCACTGATCCTCCGGAAACGCTTGAAAATGTGCTTGCGCTCCGATTTGGGAATGCCACCACCCATATCATCGACAATAATCTCACCTGTTCCATCGACCTTCTGCAGTTGCACAGTTACCCCAGCTTCCCCTTTCCGAATATTGTCTGAATTCAACATAGTGTGGCGCAGTGCGTTGTCGAGCAGGTTGTCGATCATAACGGCGATCATCTCGCGGTCGAAACGACCTGAAAGAGAGACATCACCTTTATTCAACGTAAGTCTAATGCCCGCCTGATCGAATTGTGTTTGCCAGGCTAAGGTAGTATCGGAAACGATCTGAGCGAGGTCGCAGCTTTCGAGGTTGAGGGTGTGTTTCCCCTCTTCCATGCTGAGTGCGGCGCTTTGGACAGCTCGTTCCATCCTTCCGCATTCGCGCCCGATAGCCGTTATAATTTCGCGCTCCTCGGCTGGTGAAGCAACCATTTCTTCAATCAACGAGTCAGTATCAAGGCGAATTCGAGCAACCGGCGTTTTGATCGAATGAGCAAGGTGAGCCAGAGCGATTTGATTGCGAGAGGCTTGCTTGCGATGAAGTCGGATGGTTTTGTAAAGGAAGAAAAGTAACAGAAAAGCAATTATGTCAATTCCAATGAAAGTGTATAAAAGTCGCTTTGAATCCGACACAATCTCATTATCCCAATCAGGCTTTGAGTGTTTCGCAAAAATCTTAATATCAAACTCTTCCATATCCCAGACATATCCAGTTTGAAAAAAACCTGCTCCAAATTCTATTTTCTCTATAGGATCCCCTGACCACCAAAGCGTATCCTTTCCGTGCACAACACCTATTGTTTGCTTCCAGCCCCCAGGACAAATGTATGGGTCATCCTGCAGGCTTCTCATTGAGTCTGAAACGTAAGGTGCAAATAGTGTCAGGTTTATACTGTTTCTGCCAAGACTGTCCAATCTTTCAGGGAGACGCGATAATAACCACTCCTTATCTAAGACATAACCAATTACTTCTTTTGGAACAGCTGGATCATATATTCCGATTGGTCTGACAAATAAAGAATAATCCTTAATTTTCTTGAATCTGGTCAACCCACCGAGTTTGCGCCGACTCGAACCGTTTGTTCCTCCTGTTTTCTTTTCCCATTCAGATGATTTAAGGATTGAATCAATCGGAATTTCCTTGTTAACATGCATCACCGTCTGTTGTTGCAGATTGAGATAAAACACATCGAGTACACCGGGTAATTCTTTCAGATCATTAAGATCGATCTGTGAAATAGTATCTGTAATTATTGTTTTCTCAATTTCCAGCAACCTTCCCGCATGTTCCCAGTACAAATTGTGGATATTATCGGTAATGACCATAGTATAATGCCACTCATTATATATTGCTCCCTCACGGATTGAATTATTAATCCTGTAAAATATCCATACTCCCCACTTTAGCTGGAAAAACAAAAGTGAGGATATTACGATTACAGTTAATGCTATCAGTCCCCACTTATGGAACTTGCTCTTGTCTTTCATTGTTCACTCCGTAAATATCGAAAATTCATTTATTGAATAATAATAAATCTAATTGGAAAAATTGTCACCGAGTTGTTTCAAAATGAGATTGTTTGGGAAAACAGCAGATTTTGCAGATTGAGTGGATTCATATATTCCTGTCATTGCAGTAGTGTTTCTTGAAAGTGTGTCGTTGCCAGCGAAACGAAGCAATCTCTTTAGTCACTAATATTCAAATAGATCGCTTCG
>JABMRV010000123.1 GCA_013202285.1 bacterium
CTATTTGGGTATGGTGGAGATCGAGGGCAAGGGAGATACATCATTCCTTGAAACCGTGCTGTCATTTCGCAGGTCGATCTGTCTGGATCATTTTTAGGCTGCAAGAAATTATGTCAATAAAGCTAAGAGGTTAACCCTGATGGCGAATTTAGATGCGCCCGATTCACCGTTAGGTGGAACGGACGAGGCAGTCGATGGTGAAATAACTGCACTCAATAAACTGCTTGATGATGCTGAACGCATCGTAGTTTTCACCGGTGCAGGAATCTCTGCAGAGAGTGGTATTGCAACCTATCGCGGAGCGGGGGGGATGTGGACGAAGTATGATCCTGATAAGTATGCCTCTATAGAATACTTCAGGAAAGATCCGAGCTACTATTGGAGCTTCTTCAAGGAGGAGCGTCATGTGATGATGGTTAAGGCTGTTCCCAGCGCATCACATCGAGCTGTAGCGGATCTGGAAAAGCAGGATCGGTTATCGGCGGTCATCACTCAGAATATCGACGGACTCCATCATAAAGCCGGTTCAACACGTGTCCTCGAACTGCATGGGAACACCACTCGTTTTTACTGCACCGATTGCCGGGCGCCGTATTCGATTGAAGATGTGGCGAAAATTATTGAAACCCAGTTACCGGTATTATGCACAAAATGTAAAGGAGTTGTTCGTCCGGATGTAGTCCTGTATGGTGAGATGCTGCCAACCGACGTCATTGACGAAGCTCATCGTGAAACTCAGTTATGCGATCTGATGATAGTTATCGGCAGTTCGCTCGTTGTCTATCCTGCAGCGAATCTCCCTTACCAGGCTAAATTATCCGGTGCGAAACTGGTAATAATCAATATCGATACCACCCCTCTTGATTCAGTCGCCAATCTCAATATTCACCGTTCTGCCGGGGAGGTTTTTCCACAGGCTGTGGCATTACTGGAGTAAGGGATGAGGGATAAGAAATGAGGGATGAGGGATGAGGGATGGGGGAGTGAATAGTTTCATCCATCATCCTTCATCCCTTTATTAGAGGACTCTTGATACTCGCACGCTACATATTGAAGGAGCATATTGCTCCGTTTTTCTTCGGTCTGTCACTGATTGTTTTCATCTTCACGATGAATCTGCTGTTCCAGTTACTCGGCAGGATTGCAGGAAAAGGGATATCCGGCTGGGTAATCCTTGAATACTTCGGTCTGAACCTCGCCTGGATAATAGCCCTTGCAGTTCCTATGGCAGTCCTCATAGCTACGGTTTCAGCATTCGGACGGTTGTCTTCGGATGGTGAAATCACTGCTCTTCGGGCAACCGGCATCTCTCCAACAAAACTCATGAAACCGGTGATGGTTGCTGCTTTTCTCGTCGCAGTCGGTATCGGATTGTTTAACAATTTTCTCCTCCCGGAGATGAATCATCGTACTAAACTGTTGTACTCCGACATAAGCCGCAAGAAACCGACAATCAATATCGAACCGGGAATATTCAGTTTTTCTCTGCCGAAATATGTCATCCGAGCCGCTGATGTCAACCAGATAAACGGCACGATGAAAGAGATCACCATCTTTGATAATCATGAAAAAGGTAAGCATACAACGATAACCTCCGTAGGTGGTCAGTTGAAATTTGTTTCAACAGAGGAGCGCATAGTTCTGACTTTAAATAATGGGGAGATACATCGTCCTTCAATCGACGATCCTGATGTCTATGAGGTTACGGCATTCGACAGCGCTCTTTTCAGGATACCCGCACCGGGAATGGTTATGAAACGCGGTACATCCGGCTATAGAGGTGACAGGGAACTGACTGTGACCGAGATGCTGGAAAAGGTCAGGAAGCTCAAAGAGAAGGAAGGAGCGCATAATCAGCGCCGGATATCAGCCTACATGGTCGAGATACATAAGAAGTTCACCATTCCTATTGCATGCCTGGTTTTCGTGCTGTTGGGGACTCCACTGGGTATAATGGCGCATAGAGGTGGATTCGGTATTTCGGGCGGTATCTCGCTGCTGTTTTTCGTCATCTATTGGGCGTTCCTGGCAGCGGGAGAGACATTGGCGGACAGACAGCTTGCTTCTCCGGGAGTTGCGATGTGGATGCCGAATATCCTGCTCGCATTTGTGGGTTTATGGCTGGTGAGAATGGCGAAACGGCGGACTTCTCTGCCCGCAGTCGGTTGGATTGCCGGGAAGCTGTCAAGGCTACTGAAGATTGGCAGAAAGAGTGGAAATGATGATAATCATAACAGGAGTGCGTCATAGTGAGGATTCTGGACAGATATGTCGTATTCAAATACTTGCAGATGCTGTTGTGGTCGATCACCGCCGCCACGATAGTCTTCCTCGTTCTGGATGTTGAGAATTATCTCGACAAGTTCATTGACAGCCGCGTACCGCTGACAACGGTGATTTGTTATTACTATCTTTACGTGCCGTATGTTGTTTACCTGATACTACCGGTTGCTACACTCTTAGCCACCCTTTTCACCATCGGCGGTCTGACGATCACCAATGAGCTGAGTGCAATGCAGATATCCGGGATTCCTTTCATTCGTCCTTTGATCCTGTTGTTACTTGTCGCGAGTGCAGTCGCAGCAGGGGGATTCTATATTGGCGAAACGATAGTCCCGGAATTCAACCGCGAACGCATGGATATATACCGTTATGATGTTCGCAAACTACCCCGTGAAACAAGATCGAAGCATGGTAAGCTCTACATGCAGCTTGGAATGAACCGGCAGCTGCAGATCGACCGATACAGTCCAGCCACGCGGGAAGCTTACGGAATACAGTTGGTCGAGGTTCAGGCTGGAAGAATCAGCCGTAGAACCGATGCAGAGAGGATGGTCTGGCGCGATGCTGCCTGGCATCTGCAGGGAGCTGTAGAGAGGAAGTTTGATGAAAGCGGTTTGATTTCATGGGAAAGAGACAGTGATATTTCTGTATCAGGAGACGGCCTCAGACCGGATGAACTCGAGAAGGTTCAAACCAAACCCGAAGAGATGAACTGGGTGGAACTGAAGGAATTCGTCAAGAGATTAAGCAGCTCCGGTGGGAACACCATTAGGTGGCAGGTCGATCTGTTCTTCAAGGTGTCGCTGCCGGTGGCGGCGATAATAATCGTTTTATTCGGAGCGCCTATTGCCTCGGTCAGAAGACGCGGTGGGACGGCGCTGGGATTCGGACTGGCGCTATTTATATGTTTCATATACTTCGGATTTATCCAGATCGGAAGAGTATTGGGCTACAATGGCACGCTCCCACCGATAATCTCCGCCTGGGCGGGTAACTTCTTCTTTGGCATACTTGGACTGGGAATCCTTTTCCGTTCGACGAGATAATTGGCGACCTTTTTGGGGATCGGATGGAAGATTATTATATTTCTACTCTCAGGTTCAGCTAAGAAAAAACTTCAACTATAAAGAGGATAAAATGTCAAACACAACACAGGACATACTCGAAACAGTACTGGACAAGCTGCGCGTACTCGCCAGTACTGAAACCGTTGTCGGCGATCCGATAAAGGTTGGCGAGATGACTATTCTTCCGGTTGTTAAGATAGCCGTCGGTTTCGCCGCCGGAGGCGGTGAAGGTACAATGGAGGAGAGTAAAGGCAGTAAAGGCACCGGAGGTGGTGGTGGCGGGGGGGCTTCAGTCAATCCGGTGGGTTTCATCGTACTGGATGGCGAGGACGTTCGTTTCGTAAACATCGGGAAGGGGAAACTTGACACACTCTTCGAGACCGTACCGGATCTTCTCCGTAAGTTCGGTCTTTCCAAGAAAGACGGCAAAGGAAAGAAGGGTAAAGTCCATCCCACAGCTGCGGGAAAAGAGGGACCGGAGAAGGATGTGGAAAACGACGTAGATTAGAAACAGGTAAACTCGTTCGGATGCATGTTGAAGAACCCGTCCTTTTACGTTACTCTCGGAGTTTCACTGAGCGCTTCCCAGAGTGAAATTCGTGCTGCTTACAGGAAGCTGGCGAAGAGATTTCACCCGGATGCCAATGCGGGCGATCCCCGCTCAGAAGCACGGTTCAAGAAGATTGGTGAAGCTTATGAAGTGCTCGGGGATTCCGGCAAGAGACGAGATTATGATCGAGGATATGCTTCGAGAAGCAGATCCGGTCGGTCTCCATCAAGAAAGCAGCATGCTGAACGTGCTTTTGACAGCAATGTCAAGATTCGATTGTACCTGACAATTGCCGCTGCATGCAAGGGAGGATACAGGAAAGTCCGTTTCAATCGGCGAACCGTATGTGTTGTCTGTGAAGGATTGGGTGAAATGCAAGTCGATGGTACAGGATGTAAAACATGTCAGGGAAGCGGTAGTGTAAGTTATGAGCATACGGTGAGGGTGAACTATCCGGCTGGTGTGTGTGAGAATGAAAAACTGATTATAGCCGGTGAAGGTCATATCATGTCGTCCAACAGCCGTCCGGGCGATCTGATGGTCACCGTCGTTTATAAACCCCACCAATATCTCGAAGCAAGGGATGGCGATCTGCATTACAACTGTTTTATTGGACTGGATCATTACATTCAGGGCGGCAGGTTGAAAGTACCGACCGTCGATGGCAAGACAGTTCTGTATCTCGAACCACGGATTTCGGATGGCGAGACAATCCGTCTCTCGAAACGCGGGCTTCCGGCACATGGAGGTAAACCTGCCGGTGATTTAATTATCACCATCCGGCATTGTCTCCCCAAGAAACTGTCCCGCAAAGAGATGGAGAGAATCAAGGAGTTAATGCGCCTGCCGGGATTCAGTCCGCCGGTCGATGCAAAGGGTTTTTTCCCCAGAGGAGTAGATTAGGCTCATCACTCATTGAATGGGTGGCACCGACATTCTTGTCGACGTGTGGCCCGACTTGCTTGCAAGTCGGGTTTCAGTATGCACAATAATATGGAAGATTTTTTACTTCGATCAGAATGACAGCTTTCAATGGATTCCGGCTTTCCAGACTGTCCGAGAATGTCATCCGTCCGCTGGCAGACGCCCTCGTCTGCCAG
>JABMRV010000124.1 GCA_013202285.1 bacterium
ATGAACTTGTCTGGATTCCCGCTTGCGCGGGAATGACACGGTTAGGTTCAAAACTTGACTATTAAGTGAATATTTCAAAGGACTCGTCCTCACCCTGCGGTTTTGCGTCGTGTACGGCGACCCGACAACCGGTTATATTTGTAGCCCGGTTGAGCTCACAGACTGGGAATCCTGCAAGCTGGGGAGGGTGGACACTTGTCCGGTTCCCGACGGATGCTTTCGGCGAGTATCGGGAGGCTGCATTTTCCTAATTTGGAATCCAACAGGTCAGCACCAGTTTGAGCAAACGTCCGGATTGAATCCGCTTTTTACATTCATCCGGTTTTTTTATAATTAACAATTTTCTCAATTATAGCTGAATGATTATCCATCTTTGAGTGTTTAATTATAAGAGATCAACAACATTACAGCTTCATAGGAGTACTTAATTGAAATCGCGTTTACTTTTTGCACTGCTGATAACTTTAATTACAGTTCAAACCGTCAAAACCCAGCCAGGCAACAATTCGAATTCCATTAGTGGGGCAGTCACCGGACATGTGTTTGACGCAACATTCGATATTCCAATGGAATACGCCAATGTTATTTTGTACAACTGTCGCGACAGCGTTGCAATTGCCGGAGATGCAACAGATAAAAATGGTCTATTCATTATCCCGATATCACATCCGGGAGAATTTTATATAGACGTCACATTTATTGGTTATGAGTCGAAGACTATCGGTGATATCCGTATAGGCCGCGGCGCTTTTGACGTAGATGTAGGGAATGTCAATCTACTTAACCACAGTATTGCACTTGATGATGTGGAAGTTTCCATCGAACGGTACAGCGTCGAATACAAGATCGACAAGAAGATAATTAACGTAGGCAAGCAGGCAACAACAATCTCCGGAACTGCTGTGGACGTGCTCGAAAGCTCGCCTTCGGTTGCCGTAGATATTGAGGGTAACGTCAGCATGCGGGGAAGCAGTAACTTCACCGTAATGGTCGATGGTCGCCCGTCATTGTTGGAAGCCAACGATGTCCTTCAACAGATCCCTGCCAGCACTATCGATAACATCGAGATTATAACCAATCCTTCTGCCAGGTATGATCCTGAAGGTATTGCCGGAATCATAAATGTTATTCTGAAAAAAAACATACTGAGAGGAATCAGTGGTACTGTCAATGCCAACGGTGGATTTGATGATCGATACGGTGGTGATGTACTGATGAACTACTGCAATGATCATTTCAATGTGACATTTGGTATTGATTACAACCAACGCAGTCGTCTCGGCAATATAACCGAAAGAAGTCGGACATACTATCCGGATACTACACTATACCTGAATTCGAATGGAACGATGACTCACGGTGGTAAACGGTATGGTATTCGAGGCATATTGGATTACACAATTTCCGATAAGGATGCTTTCAGCCTCGGGTTTCGATATGGCGGTGGAAATCATGAGCACGATAACAGACAGACTTTTACCCAATGGGAGGAGCCCGGCGCCGGTGAATCAACCTATACAAGTATAGGTGTTTCAAATCATGAGAGGTTTTCGCTGTCGTTTAACGCGAATTGGTCACACGACTTCGAGCAGAAAGATCATCGCATTATCACTCAATTCGACTTTGGCAGACGGGGTGGTGACGAAGAAACGAGAGACGAGTTAATTGACGTTAACGGTCTGATCACGGACGGGAAGATATCCACAGAAGGCGGACCTGGGGATCGCTGGCAATTTAATATCGATTATACAAAACCGATAGGCGAAAAATACAAATTTGAATCCGGTTACCAAACCCGAATCAGACGTATGAATGAAAAAACCGACCTGCACCAGTACAATCCGGCTACTCAACTATATGAGCCGCAGGTCGAATATTTCATCTCTTCGATCCACGACGAGGATAGGCACTCACTGTATTCGTTGTACTCGGGAGAATACAAACGGTTAGGTTTCCAGGGAGGTCTTCGGGGTGAATACACATATCGTATAATCAAGAATGATAAGGCAAACAGTGAATTCTCCCTGGATCATTGGGATTATTTTCCCTCCGCGCACCTTTCCTACAGTATTTCAGAACAAAACCAACTGATGACCAGTTATTCACGGAGGATAGACAGACCACGAGGGTGGTATTTGGAGCCGTTTTTAACCTGGAGGAACGCTTACAGTGTGCGGATGGGAAATCCCGATCTGAAACCGGAATATATTGATTCTTATGAACTGGGATTCAGAAGGAATTTTAATCGAAATTACTTTGTCGCAGATGCTTTTTACCGCAAAACAAATAATAAAATTGAGAGAATAAGAAGTGTTTACCAGCAACAGCAAAATGTCACATTGGAAACATATGACAATGTCGGAACCGATCACTCTTACGGAACTGAATTTACGCTAAACTGCGGTATAACAAAATGGTGGAATATTCGCACTGTTTACGACATATTCCAGTATAATGTGGAAGGCGCTTCCGGTGATGAGGATTTCTCGAACAGCAGTTTTAACTGGGATCTCAGGTTGAACAGTGATGTTGTGCTTAGTAAAAAGCTGAGAGTCCAGATTAATGGCAACTATGAAAGCCCGACTGTAACTTCTCAGGGGAGAACCGAAGGAAGATACTCTTCAAGATTCGCTGTGAAATACGAGATAATTCCAAGAACATTTTCAGCTACTTTACAAATCAGAGATCCTTTCGGTTCATCCAATCGCGAATCGACAACTGATACCGATACGATATACATGTACCGTTTATATGAAAGAGATTCGCAGACGGTTATGCTCAATTTGAATTACATATTTAATAATTACAAGCCGGAAAAATCAGGTCGCGGCGAGGGTGGTGAGGATGATGAAATGGAGGATGAGTTTTAGTGGAAATCCTAATTCAATGCTAAGATTACCGTCAGGTGCATCACCTGACGGATAAAAAGTGTCAATATTCCAAGTATGAATTTCACTGTCATTCCGGACTTAACAGTCTGTCCGATGATAGTGAATCCATCCGTTCCGTCAGGTCTTGATGTGCGCAAGTCGTATTGTGACCTGACGGCAAGTATAGAAATAACAGATGTATATAAACTGGCAGGTCACACGCCTTACGGCGCAAGACCTGCCAGAACGATCTTCAAAAGATATTATCGGACAGACTCCTTGATCCGGAATCCAGATTCTCTATCGAGTTTCGCTTGTACCCTGTCAAAACTGGCTTTATTGCATTTAGTAATCAGACACATTAAAATTCTTCATCAGAGGGACATCTCTGAATCAGCGGACTTCTCTATATTTGCATATTCGTATTGGAGAACTCCATACAAATTATGATTTTAACTACAGTTAATTAAGTACTGGTTTAATCATTGGATATAAGATGAGGCTTCAAAGAAAAAATTCTATTTGGTTGGCAGTAGTAGTAATTCTTACTACAATTAGTGCCTTAGTTTTCCTCTCCGCATTTGGAACATTTCCAGGGTTCACCTTTTGTCCCCTCATCTGAAAGAGCCTCTTTAAGTATCTTCTGTGCTTCATCGTACTTCGCATCATCCATGATCCACAGTTCGATCCAGGTATTAAACGGATTGTATTGACCAACTACACTGGCAAGAGCTTCATTTCTGATCTCGCATTGTATATCAAAGTTCTCCAGCACATTCTTCATCAGATATACGCTCGTGCTGTTTTGGTGGCTGTAAATATTTATCATTCTCTTGCATCCTTTGGGAGATATTCAAT
>JABMRV010000015.1 GCA_013202285.1 bacterium
ATCGGCGCGGGTTTGATCCGGGTCTTCGGGGGAATCAGGGTCGCCGGCGTCGATGCAGGGAGAGTCCTCAGTCAGGTGATAATCACATTCGTCCGAATCGACGAACAACGGGTCTTCGTCGATGTTGCCATCACCCCAGTTTATCTCACCTATCCCGATGGCGTCTCTCCCACCGTCTATATCGCAATGGTGTATTTCGACACCGAATTCACCATCCTCACCCAAAATTGCAAAGCGCTCGTTTTCCCAAAAAATACTATTTGAAATAGTTAGTTCAGCGGACTGATACAAAACTATGATCACACTATTCTCTGATGTATTGTCACATATGGTGACATTGGTCAATATCAGTACAGCTCCTTGACAACTAAAGGCTCCTCCGGAATTTGCGTTGTTATTAACGATCAGGGAACGAGTAACAGAAATGCTGGAATTAATCAGGGCAAGTCCGCCCCCCCGGGTGTCTGCCGTGTTATTGGTGATTGAGCATCCGATTAACGTTGCTTCGGATCCATTATAAAGGAATATCCCACCGCCTACTGCACTTGTGCTGTTATCGCTTATTCTGACGTTCATCATCTCGATTGACGAGGATCCTGTGCAGTGCACTCCACCGCCACCTGACGCTCTGTCGGGATCGATGGCGGTATTATCTATGATCAAAACGTCATTCAGAGAGAGTACCGACTCATTGTTGCAGCTTATCCCGCCACCGAATATAGCACCATTGCTATCTATTACTGTGCTGTTTATAACCGGAGTCGACTCATTGGTGCAGTATATCCCTCCTCCATTAGACTCGGCTTGATTGTTGTGTACCACGAGATGCTGCAGGATTGGAGATGCGCCGTTGATATAAATACCTCCGCCGTAGTCGGTTTCGCCATTCTGAACTGTGAATCCATCCAGAATCGCATCGTTACCCTCATTACTGCTAAATACTATTACACTACTGCCGTCACTGTCACCGTCGATAATGACTTCGCTCGGGTCGTCAGGATTGCCCATCACTACGATTTCCTTGCCCTCAAAGTTAATGTTTTCAACATAAGTCCCCGGACTGACCAGCACCAGATCACCGTCCTCCGAAGCGTCGATTGCCTCTTGAATAACATCAAAATACCCTTTCACTCTACCATCTTCATCTTTGAGTGTGATCTTCGTTCCGCATGGAGTCAGGCTACCCGAATTTTCCTCACCGTCGTACTGGAAAAAGTAGGCAGGATAGTCTAACAGACCGCTCGATTCGCGGAAGCTGTCGAAGCCCTGGTACGTGCCGCCGTCGTATTCCACAGCCCCCGGACCGGGTTCACCGTCGTCGCCGTAGCCGAGGTATGCTGTGTTTAACAAAACCAGCAATGCCGTGGCGTCACCTGTTTCTTCGTCATAGTGGAAGTCCTCGACCATCCCCGTGAGGCAGGTGTGGATGAAACAGATTTCTTCGTCGTCTTCCTCAATATCCCAGTAGTCAATCGTCCACTGCACCGCATCGCTTACCACACCGTAGGGTGATTCCTCTCCGGCAGTACGATAGCGTGCATCGTAGAATTCCCCTCCGCGCCAGTTCCTGTTTATCCAGGGCAGGACGCCTTCATTGTTGCGCCCGCGAGAATCCCAGAAACCGCCGTGCTGTCCTTGTGACTGGTAGTTCGGAAGTGCATCGGGGATGTTCATCTGGAAGCTGTAAACCTCCGGATCGGGAAAGAAATTATCGACAAAATCGCCCTCACCCAGGGGTTGGTAGTAGATATTGAAATTGTCTAACACTGCCGCACCCAAGCCGCCCCATTCGGATGAACCGCTGCCGGAGATCACTCCTTCGGGGCTGAGTTCGGTATCCTCTCCGCCGATGAGAATGGGAGTGGACTGAGCCTGAACAGTTCCGCTGATGAACAGTAAGCAGGCGATAAAGAGAATGATTCCTGATGTTTTCATCGTGCCCTCTTGATTATGATTGACGATCCAATATAAGACATCTATTTGGTTTCTGTTGAAAAAGTTCGCTAGACCGCTGGCAGACGCCCACGTCTGCCAGTTAAATCCCTATTTTTCCGGTACAACCTTGGATATTGCAACATCATATGAAGTTGATACGATCACAGTTCTCATCGGAATATTACAAACAAAAAAGCGATATCCGTGTGATGCAGGACACCGCTCCAAATAAAATCGTGATTTTTTGCGAATTACCCAATCAACATAAGAAAACAGTTCCACCTGAGATCGAACTCCACTGTTGCCTCTGAGCGAACTGATGATTATATTACCTGAAGAGACGTGCGGTTTCAGCGCACGTCGATAGCTGATTTTTTTTCGATTATTATAAATATTCATAGGAGGCGAGATGTCAGATGCAATAGACAAAATTGTCGAACTGTTGGGTGATAAAGCTGACGATCTGCTGAATTACAAATGTACTGCGATAAAGAAAGAACAGATTCACCCACCCGGTCCGGATTTTGTGGCTCGTGTCGTCTCACAAAACGACCGTTCACCTGTGGTTGGCAGGAATCTACAGACAATATACGACCACGGTCGCCTGTCGAAAAAGGGTTATCTGTCGATCCTGCCCGTAGATCAGGGGATCGAGCATTCCGGGGGAGCATCGTTCGCTCCCAACCCAATCTATTTCGACCCCGACCATATCTGTGAACTTGCCTTCGAGGGAGGCTGCAACGCAACCGCCTCAACGTTGGGTGTGTTAGGCTCGGTTTCGCGCAAGTGGGCGCACAAGCTTCCCTTTATCGTGAAGCTCAACCACAACGAACTGCTGACATACCCGAACAGTCACGACCAGATAATGTTCGCCGGTGTGAGGCAGGCGTTCGACCTGGGTGCAGTCGCAGTCGGTGCAACGATCTACTTCGGTTCCGAGGAGTCCAGCCGCCAGATCCAGGAGGTGAGTGAAGCGTTTTCGTTCGCCCACGATCTCGGTATGGTAACCATCCTCTGGTGTTACCTGCGCAACTCTGCGTTCAAGATCAACGGCGTCGATTACCATTCTTCTGCCGACCTGACCGGTCAGGCAAATCACCTCGGAGCAACCATCGAGGCAGACATCATCAAGCAGAAACTGCCCAGCGCAGTGCGCGGTTACGAGGTTCTCAATGCTGAGGGTAATTACGGGAAGTACAGCGCCAAGATGTACACCGATCTGATGACTGACCACCCCATCGATCTTGTCAGATACCAGGTGGTGAACAACTACATGGGCAGGGTCGGATTGATCAATTCCGGCGGCGCTTCAGGTAAGAATGATCTGGCGGACGCCTGTACGACAGCGGTTCTGAACAAACGTGGCGGCGGGATGGGATTGATCTCCGGACGCAAGGCGTTCCAGCGCCCGATGGCGGAAGGTATCAAGCTGCTCAACACCATCCAGGACGTCTATATGTGCGAGGACGTGACGGTTGCTTAGAGAACTGCTGTTCTAACTATAAACCCCCTGTACCGCAATAGACACAGGGGGTTTTTATTTAGTGCCTGTTGAAAAAGTATTTGTTTTGTCATTCCCGCGCAGGCGGGAATCCAGACAAGTTTGTTATCTAACAACCTAATATTTCCTGGATTCTGACTTCCGCCAGAATGACGACCTTAGAGTGAATAACGCAAAGAATTCAGGAATGTCGGCGCTCCCCATTCAATGTTGCGAACAACCACTTATTTCAGTTGACTAACAGCTATCTCTGAGAATTCGCATTGGCACAGACATTGCTCTTTGTCTGTTGAGTGAAAAACACACAATTAATGGGCAATTTCTGCCCGTTATCAAGGAAACAACCGCCTGATCGGCTTAACCGGAAACTTGTCAAAGCAATAAGGTGATAGACCCATACGCCAATAACCCGTTTCTAACGCGGCTTTTGAAAAGATCCGATATGATGATAGCTGTCGCTGTCATCGGCGTGATCTTTTTGCTTATATTTCCCATACCGTATTGGATGCTCGACGTACTGCTGGCGACCAGCATTACCATATCTTTGCTGGTTCTGCTGATGGCGATGTATTCCAAAGAACCGCTCGAGTTTTCGGTTTTCCCTGGAATGCTGCTGGTGATGACACTGTTCCGCCTTGGCTTGAACGTTGCATCGACCAGGATGATTCTCAGCGAAGCCTATGCCGGTCGTGTTATCGAGGCGTTCGGCGGGTTCGTTGTCAAGGGGAACTTTGTCGTCGGAATGGTGATCTTCTTGATCCTGGTGATGATCAATTATATCGTCATCACCAAGGGTTCGGGACGTATTGCCGAGGTTGCAGCGCGGTTCACACTCGATGCTCTGCCCGGTAAGCAGATGTCTATCGACGCCGATTTGAACAACGGGATTATAGACGAAAACGACGCATGCGAGCGGCGTGACAAAATATCACGTGAAGCCGACTTTTACGGAGCAATGGACGGCGCTGCCAAGTTCGTCCGCGGTGATGCGATTGCAGGCATCCTGATAACCCTCATCAATATCATCGGCGGTCTGATAATAGGAATTGTGCAGCGGGATATGAGCGCTGGTGAAGCTCTGCAGACATATACGCTGCTAACCATCGGTGACGGTCTGGTCAGCCAGATTCCGGCTCTGATTATCTCCACTTCAGCGGGTATTCTCGTCAGCAGGTCGGCTTCTGAAGCCGATCTTGGGCATGATTTTGCAGGGCAACTGCTCCATTCAACCCGCGCAGTTGGAGTGGTTTCGGTGGTGCTGCTTTTCTTCGCTCTGATGCCAGGACTTCCAGCAGTGCCATTCCTGCTTCTGGCGGGAACCACCGGTTATATAGCAGTGATGACCCACCGGGGAGAGAAGGTCGCTGCCAGAATCAAGAAGGATTTGACGACTGATACAACTTCAGAAGAGAGGATCACGGATTATCTCCACGTCGATCCGCTCGAACTTGAAATCGGGTACGGACTCATCCCATTGGTAGATAAGGAACAGGAAGGCGACCTGATCGACAGGATTACTTTAATCCGTAAACAGCAGGCACTGGAGATGGGTATCGTAATCCCACCAATCCGCATAAGGGACAATCTCCAACTTAGACCCAGCGACTATGTGCTCAAGGTACGCGGAAATGAAGTAGCTCGCGGGGAGTTACGGATCGGAAGCTTCCTTGCACTGAACCCAGGTACTGCTACTGGTGAGATAAAGGGACTGGCGACAAAGGAACCCACATACGGACTACCGGCAACATGGATTGCCGGCAAAGACCGTGAAAAAGCCGAGAATATGGGTTATACCGTCGTTGAACCTGCCGCTGTACTGGCAACGCACATGGTCGAGCTGTTGAAGAGAAACGCAAATAAAATACTTTCGCGCGAGGATGTCAAAGAGCTGGTGGACAACCTCAAGCAGACCTCTCCGTCGGTCGTCGAGGAGCTGATACCGAGCCTGCTTCCGCTCGGCGTAGTTCACAAGATACTGCAGAAGCTGCTTAAAGAAGGAGTGCCGATTCGAGATCTGGCGATTATCCTCGAAACTCTGGCAGACTATGCGCCTCACACCAAGGACCCGGATATTCTGCTCGAATATGCCCGTTATGCGCTCGCGCCGACGATTACCGAGCGGTTCTCAGAGGATGACGGCAAGCTCTATGCGATAACCATCGATCCAAAACTCGAAGCGGAGATTTCGGAGGAGATGCAGGTGATACAGCAGCGAGGAACGGGCAGTCTGGTGATGTCACCGAAGATCATCAACAACATATATCAACAAATGACCACTCTGGTCGAGCAGGCAGCTTCAACGGGTCGTCGACCGATATTAGTGTGTTCACCGACGGTTAGAAGCGCCATGAATCGAATACTCGAACCGGTTATGCCTAATGTTGCGGTATTGTCATACGGTGAGCTGCTGGTTAATACACAGGTGGAGTCGATAGGGACGATTATGATGGAGGTTGTGAAAGAACAATGAATGTGCGTCGATTCACTGCCGTTGAAATGAAACAGGCATTGGCTATGGTCAGGAAGACACTCGGAGAAGATGCGGTCATTCTGAAGACTCGCAAGGTTAAGAAAGGCGGTTGGCTGTCTTTTATGTCGAAGGAGATGATTGAAGTGACTGCTGCTTCACCGGATAGGAAAGTGCCGTTCAGGAACCCATCTCCGGAAAAGGTTGCCCAGGTGAAGCGCGACCTGGATTCACAATCATCGGTGGAAGTTATGCAAGACCTACAGGAAGAAATAAAAGATCTGAAAGGGCATGTTCAGGAACTCTCCGAGCAGGTGAAATTCGAGCGCATGCCCAGTCTGCCCCGCCATCTCGCCAAGTTTTACAAGAGAATGGTGCTAACTGGTGTGGATGAGCGGGTTGCGAAGGAGTTCGCCCAGGTTATCAATCTTGAATTTAAGGGTGATGAGCTCGAAGATGACGCGCTTGTCGAACGTGCACTGATACGAATGCTGTCGAACAGGCTGACTGTACGTTACCCGCATAAATCGACAGGTAACCGGGCGCGGATCATCGTGCTCATAGGACCTACCGGTGTGGGAAAAACCACTACGCTGGCGAAACTCGTAACCAGTCATCGTTACTGGGGACAGAAGGATACCGCACTGGTTTCGATAGATACCTATCGTATAGCTGCCATCGAACAGTTAAAGACGTTCGCTTCTATCGCAGGTCTGCCTATGGAGGCAGTTTATAAACCTGCCGCATTCAGAAATGTGCTGGAGAGACATTCAGCACGGGATGCTATCTTTGTAGATAGCGCCGGACGCAGTCAGGTGGACAGTGAGAAGTTGGATGAATTGGAACAGTTCCTCGATGCCGCTGAGCCGGATGAGGTTCTGCTCTGTCTGTCGGTCTCAACACGGCTGGAGGATCAGCTTGAAGTTATCAGGCGATACGGCAGGTTAAAGCCGACTGGAATCGTCTTTACGAAACTGGATGAGAGCAATGGACCGGGACTTATCATCAGTACGATGGTCAGGACGAGACTTCCGGTTACTTATCTGACCTGTGGTCAGAACGTCCCGGACGACATCTTCTCGGTGAATCCACGAAGAATCGCCGAGATTATCTTAAAGCCGGAAACGTTGAAGGAGCTGCAGGAAACACGCTTTGAAGCCTGGATCAAAGCCGACGGCAGCACGAACTAACTAAGGAGAAACTTTGGTCGAGGATCAGGTGGAGCATCTGCGTAAGATGAGAGCAGCAGAGCGTAAATCAGGTGTTAATAATAAAAAGAAGGTCGCCAATCAAGCGCTGTTGTTGAGCGTAACGAGTGGTAAAGGCGGGGTGGGTAAATCAAACTATGCGCTCAATATGGCGATAGTTCTTGCCGGTATGAAACAGAAGGTTCTGTTGATCGACGCCGATACGAACCTCGCCAACCTCGACATCCTGCTCGGCATAAACCCAAGATACAACCTCTCCGATGTCATTACGAGCGATCAGTTCATGAGAGACATAATCATACCCGGACCGGGCGGTATTGACATCCTGCCGGGATCGAGCGGTGTTCTGGAGATGCTCGATATTGAGGATGAGGTTCAGAATCGGCTGATCGACAGTTATGCGGAGCTTGAGCAGGAATATAATTACATAATAATAGATACGGGAGCGGGATTAACTCCCTCAATAATCAGTTATGTGATCAGCTCGGACGAAGTTATTATTATCACCAACTCCGAACCGACGGCGATCACCGATGCGTATGCGATGATAAAGGTAATTTCCAGTCAAAATCCTCTGTTGGGAATACGTGTACTCATCAACATGGTTGATTCGCAGCAGGAGGCTGCGGATACTTTTGAAAGATTGAACCTCGTAGTGCAGAATTTCCTCAGTGTTTCGGTGGATTACCTCGGTTTTGTGCCAACGGATTCCAACGTCGTCAGGGCGGTCGCACGCCAGACGCCGTTTGTGCTGCAATATCCCCGCAGTCCGGCGTCGGCAGCGCTTCGTCTGACGACGCGCAAGCTGTTGTCAGAGCGACGCAGCAGGCAATTACGCAAAGACGGCGATCTGTTCACAAGATATTTTCAGACAAAACAGGATAAATAATGGCAAGCCATACTAATAGTGACCATATTGATCTTACCCGCCAGGCGGCATTGATACTGGCGCTGGGAATTTTCGCCTGGAGCGCACTGATGGGTACCGAATTGATAGATGCCGTTTTCAGGGCAGTCGTCGTTTACATGGTCGTATCCATTATTGCAATAGTAACCAGGCGGCTTCTGAGCCGGATGGCGGAGATGAGCGTGAAGGTTGCGGATGAAGAGGAAGGAGAACAGGCACAGGAGGGACCGGAAACGGTGAGTGCGGAGGAGAATTCAGATGTGAAATCACCGGTCGGAGTTAAAGATTGACGTTTCAATCGGTAACAACCGATGAACTGCAAACGCTATGGAAGAAGTACTCCAGCGTACATGATAGTGAGTCACGCGATCAGTTACTGTTACACTATCTGCCGCTTGTAAAACAGGTTGCCGGGCGCATGAAGATAGGACTGCCCGGTTCTGTTGAGTATGATGATCTTGTAAGTACCGGGTTGATGGGACTGATAAACAGTCTCGGTCATTTCAACCCGACCCTTGGAAACAAGTTTGAGACATACGCTGTTCCCCGAATAAGAGGCGCAATTCTCGATGGTCTGCGTGATGTCGATTGGCTTCCTCGCTCCTATCGTCAGAAGAGTAGGCGGCTTGAGAATTCAATGAACCGTTTGATCAATTCACTGGGACGAGTTCCCAATGACGATGAGATTGCACAGGATTTAGGACTGAAGACAGATGAGTATTACCGTTTTATAGATCAGATCGGAAAAGCTTCACTCGTATCCCTTGATATTCGGGTTTCAGCAGGAGAAGATGGGGGAACGGGATCACTTCACGATGTTATTTCCGATGATTCAGACAGCGATCCGCTGAGTCTGATGGAAGAGAAGGATGCCAGAAAAACGGCGCTAAAGTTAGTAGATGGGTTGAACGATCAGGAGCGTTCAGTTGTTGCATTATATTATTACGAGGAGTTAACTTTTAAGGAGATCGGAAAGGTCCTGAAGGTGAGCGAGTCGCGGATATGTCAGATCCACACAAAGGTTATCGCCACCTTGAGAACCCAACTCCGTGAACTAATGGAGTAAGCCGTGGATAAAATCGATCCCATTCCCCTTCCGACCGATAGAAAAATCCCGCTTATTGATAGAACTCCGCCAAGTACCGGTCAGGAACGCAGGCATAAAAAGGAAGAAAGAAGAGATAGAACAAAGGATCAGGAACCAAAAACGTCGCTTGAAACCGATACCGGCGTAACACCTGAAGAAGAAAAGCCTGAAGAACCGGATCACAGGGGAAGGCAAATTGATATCCAGGTGTAGCCGCGTGATAAACCGTTGACTGGTTCGGTGAAGTAAGTGGCTGTCAGCCCGCCGTGGCTGTCGGGTGCGGCGACCCGACAGCCGGTTACAACAGTGCATTACATTGGAGTTTTAATAAGATGTATGTAGGATTAGCAGTATTCATTATCGGTATATTGGCATTGATAGCGTTCGTGATTGAGAGTAGCAGGAGTGCTTCAAATCCCTCCGCTGCAGGATCATCGGAACTGCTTCACCGCCGCCTGCCGACAGCGCTGACGGCATCACACAATCTACCTCACATGAAAAATAACAACATCGATCCGATATTGGGTAAAGGATATACTCTTAATACCGCACCCGGGAGTTGCTCCATTCCACGGGTAAACAGCTCTTCCCTTGCTGCGGGACTATATCGGAATAGTTCCTCTAAAAAGGGAGTATTTCAAAGGCGGGAAGACCCTTACCGGGATACCGCTCGACGCATCCCTAAAGATCTGATACTGACCAGAGCGAGACAGGGCGTCGATGAGCTTGAAATCGCTCACGGTCTCGGAATCGGGCGTGATGCGGTGGCGATGGTTCTGAATCTGTATGGTGATCCGGGGGATAAGCAGATTTGAGTAAACAAGTTGAACATCGATTAGAACTGCCGGAATCACTCCCGTCCGGATTGGATGAATTCACACAGAAGCTCTCACGGCTGGCGGCGCTGGGGTTGATCTCAGGATTCATTATGCATGAGATTCGCAACGTAATGGCGATAATATCCGGAAATACACAGATCATACAGATCAAGGGTGAAAAGCTCGGTTCACAGGATACTACCCACCGGCTTGACCAGATTCTCGAACAGATAGAGAGAATCCAGAACATCTTGAATAGAATCGGTGGTTTCACCGCGCGTGCTCAGGGTGAAATTGTGGAAGTTCAACCGGATCGAACCGTCATAAATTCCATATCAGCTCTGGATCGGATGTTTGAAAACCGGGGATTGAAAGTAACAGAATCTCTGCGAGAGAATGAAAAGACGATTCTGTGCGATGCCAGTCTGTTCGACTTTCTGCTATTGCAGCTTCTTGAAACCTGCATCCCAAAAGAAAGATCCGTTGGAAAAATCGAAGTTACTTCTTCTTCGAAAGCGAAAAAATGGGAGATGAAACTGATTCTCAGACCTGAGGAGAATGAGGAGGATTTTTATTCTAATTTCATCGAACGTGTTTCCGGGTTTGGTTTGACGGCGGTACTGATGGCTCTAAAAGCCGTGAAGGGAGAGTTGTTTCTGCTGTCGGGTCCCGATGACTACGGTTTCAGACTAATTGTTCCCTGGGAGGCTGATTAGTTAGATTTTAATCTCACCGGTGGAGTCGTATCTATGTGGCGTCGGGTGTCCCCACCCGACGCAAAACCGCAGGGTGAGGACACCCTGCGGCACACTCTCAATCGTCATTCCGGGCTTGACCCGGAACTAAGCGAAGCGTCAGTCTTTCACCCAGATAAACAATGTCATTCTGCACTAAGTGAAGCGTTAGTCTTTCACGAAGTGAAGAATCTTCCAACCGGCAACCACCTCTCTAATAAAACGTCTCCGCCTCTATCCTGCCCCATTTTCGTGCGATGCGGTCTGCAACCCCGTTCCAGATAAAGGCAATCAGGATCGTCGCAAACGTTGAAACCAACAGCAGCAACCATATCTCCGGCAACTCCATCCCCGGCAGCGAGAGAGCCGCTTCCGGTCCGTAGAGCGTATGTCGCCATAACTCAGACCAGTATGTCAACGGCAGCAGTTTTCCTATGGATGCCAGGTAGCCGGGGAGTATCCCCAACGGAATAACAGCACCCGACAACAGAAACAGCATCCCGGCGATACCCTCGACCAACACCCAGCCCATCCGGTCGGTCAGCAGCATCACTCCGGCGAGGATCCATCCCAACGCCAGGCAACTGACAAGCCCGACCGCGAACCCTCCGAGGAACATAGACCAGTCGATGCCGTCCGCACGGAACGGTATGTCGAGGAACAGCCATCCGGCGAGGATCGTCAGCGTGGCTCCAACGGTGGCGATCCCGATCTTGCTCATCGACCTGCCGAAGAGTTGTATCGGCAGCGGAACAGGCGCGATGTAAATGTATCTCAGTAGCTTGTAATGCTCCCTGTCCTCCACAATCGCCCAGCCATAGCCCTGCAACACCATCCTCACGTATATAAACACAGACGAACCCGCCATGAGAAAGGCAATGAAATTCCTGTCGCTCGAATCGCCGAGTATCACCAGGTACATGAACACGAGGATCATCACCCCCGCTGCCGGTGAAAGAAGTGCCAGGAAGAGATAAACCAGCGGCGGCGCCCAGTTGCCGTCCATCTTCCAGCCGAGCGAGATATTCGCTTTGAAAGCTTGGTATTTATGGGTTAATGATTGCATACGTAATTGACCTTGATAATCATTCGTCGTTCCGGGCTTGATCCGGAATCCAGAACTTGCGTTGCTGTCAGGTTTCTAGTCCCGACTTATCGGGACGTAACCTGACAGCCCTTCCCCCGCCAGGTTACACTTCGCTTGAAACCTTGCGGGAACTCCTTGACGAATATAGCGATATTTATGTGTTGCAGCAGTAGTATCTACCGGAGGGATGGTGAAACCCGACCGCCGAAACCGATGATTCAGGATGCATCATGTATCCTTCGGTTAATGTCACGCCGATCCTCTCCGGTTTCAACAACTCAAACAAACCCGCCTGATCCTCGATATCAGGACATGCAGGATAACCGAACGAGAGTCTTACGCCCCTGTAACGAGCGGAGAACATATCCCTCAGAGTAAAATCATTCGGATCGGGAATCCCCCATTGCGAACGTAATCGCTTATGCAGCCACTCAGCCGCCGCCCCGGACAACTCCAGAGCGAGAGCCTGGAGGATGTGTGAAGCCAGGAGCTTTCCATCCTCACGCATCTGAGCTGCCCTGGGTGCAGTGTCCGGTCCGGATGTTACGACAAACATCGCAAGGGAGTCACCACCCTTCTCAAGCGGTCGCAGCCAGTCCACTGCCGATAATCGCTCACCTGATTCCTGGCGAGGGAAACCGAACTTCTTCACAATACCCGTTTCCGGATGCTGAACGAAGACATGCTCGCCCTCTGACCAGGCTTTGAACCACCTGTAAACGGCACGCGGCGCCAGAACACTCTCTTTGACCGCCTCTTCAAAGACATCCTCGACCTGCCGCTGCAGCTTTTTCAACTGTTCATCTGCGGGATCAGCGCGTCTCTTAGCCAGTTCCCTGACGCCCAAATGCTTGCCGAACAACATCGGCAGGTTGATATATTTATAAACCTCATCCACCGGCAGCGATTCAAGCAGATGCTCATCAAGATCAGGCGGCGGAGGGACGTCGGTCTCTATCCAGTGAGGCATTTCGCCTCGCGTAGGGGCTGATTTATCGCGCGTAGGTGCCGATTCATCGAGCACTGATGAATCAGGACTCGGCGAGCCGGTCCCTAAGCGAACAGGTTCATCAACCGCAACCGACGGCTGCTCTTTATCGACGATATTTCCGGCGAGCGATAGACCGTCCATTGCATCCGAAGCGTAGAAAACCTGACCGCGATATTCTGGCGCAATCCTGGTTTTGGCGAACTTTTTAGTCAGCGCTGCGCCTCCGACAAGGAGCGGTATGTCGATCCCCGCTGCAGTCAGATCGACTGCGGTATGCACCATCTGCTGTGCGCTGCGAACCAGCAGTCCTGAAAGCCCGATCATATCCGGTTTTTCTCTTCTCACCGCATCGATCAGCGTCTGCGGTGCAACCTTGATGCCCAGATCTACCACATCGAAGCCGTTATTTGACAGGATCATATCGACCAGATTCTTGCCTATGTCATGGACGTCACCTTTGACCGTCGCCAGCAGCATTTTACCTCTTGAATGAGGTGAAGCTCCCGCTGGAAAAAACCCGCGCAGATAATCGACCGCTGTTTTCATTACCTCGGCGGATTCGAGCACTTCGGCAACTATCAGCTTGTTATCTGCAAACAACCCGCCGACCTCTTTCATACCCCGCATCAGTATTGAATTGATGATCTCCAGAGGCGGCATGCTCTTCAACATATCATCGAGGTTATTCTCAAGTCCGGTCTTACGTGCCTCGACAACCGCCCGGATCAGCTTCTCTTCAACGGAGAGCCCTTCCCGGATATCCTCATCTTCAGAAACGGTAACTCCCCTGAAATGGTTCGTCAGTGCGGAGATCGATTCCGCATTCCCCCTGAAGAGCAGATCCTCGGCAAGCTTTATCTCATTATCGGGAATCGAAGGGTACCTCTTCAACCGCTGCGTATTGACGATAGCCATATCGAGACCGGCTTTGGTACATTCGTAAAGAAAGACCGAGTTTACAACCTCTCTACCGGCGGCAGGCAGACCGAAAGAAACGTTGGATATGCCAAGGATAGTTAAACAATCAGGATAGGTTTCCTTAATCTTTCGTACTGCTTCTATCGTTTCACTCGCCGCACCGTAATAAGCTGCATCGCCCGTTCCTGCTGGGAAAACCAATGAATCGAAGATTATATCCTGATCCGGCAGGGAGAACTCGTCTTTAAGGATGTGATAAATCTTCCCGGCGACTTCCATCTTACGGTTGAGTGTCACCGCCATTCCCGACTCGGGGTCGTCGTCGATTAATCCGCATACCAACGATGCACCGTATTCCCTCGCCAGCGCAGCGATCTGTCGAAGCCTGTCTCCGCCATCCTCAAGATTCACAGAGTTCACTGCAGGTTTCCCCCCGATTGTCTTAAAAGCCGCCTCAACCACTCCGGGGTCGATAGTGTCTATCAGGATGGGCACTCTGACCTTGCGTAACAGCGGTTTTAATACCGACAGGTAGTCATCGACCTCCTCCCGGTCAGGATCAGCGGTGCACAGATCGATAACCATCGCGCCGCGCCTCACCTGACCGCTGCCGATCTCAGCCGCCTCATCCCACCTGCTCTCGTCAATCAATCGTTTGAATTTCCTGCTGCCGATTGTGTTGGTGCGTTCGCCGATAAATACCGGACGATTATCGCTCTCAACCACCATCGCTTCAGCGCCGGTAAGCGCTGGATAGATGCCCTTAACGTTAACCGAGCGCGGTGAGATTCCTGCCACTGCTTCACTGATGGCGCGAATATGATCGGTTGTCGTTCCACAGCAACCACCGACGATGTTGATGTATCCCTCCCTGGCGAAGCGACCCATCTTCTCGGCAAAACTTTCCGGATGTTCACTGTAGTTCCCCCACTCGTCGGGCAGTCCGGCGTTGGGCCAAATCGAGACCGGGAAGCGCGACAACCTCGACAATGTTCGCAGATGGTCGCTCATCATCTCCGGACCGACGGCGCAGTTCAGTCCAATAGAGAACAGGTCAAAACCGGAAAGTGTGTGATACAAAGCTTCAATATTCTGTCCGGCTAACATGGTTCCACCGATCTCAATCGTAACCGAAACCGCTACCGGTGCTTCTCTGTTCAACTCCCGTTGAGCATCCTTAACGCCCATCAGTCCCGCTTTCAGGTTCAGCGTATCCTGAACCGTTTCGAGAACCAGTATATCTGCGCCGCCTTCCAGCAAACCGGCGGCATACTGCATGTAGGCTTCACGAATCTGATCGAAGGTCACGCCGCCGGTCACCGTGATGGATTTCGTACCGGGTCCCATTGAACCCATGACGAAAACATGTCGTTCTGAAGCGTACTTCTCGACTGAATAACAGGCAATTTCCGCCGATAATCGTGCTAATTCGCGAGCCCTTTCCACTATACCGTACTCCGCCAGTACTACCGGAGAGCCGTTGAAACTGTTGGTCTCAATTATATCCACTCCCACATCGATGAATGACTTATGTGTCTTCTCAACGAGGTGTGGAGCGTTCAGATTCAGCATTTCATTGCAGCCGATCAGATGTTCACCGCCGAAATCATCCGCGGATGGATTCAAACTTTCCAGAGTGGTTCCCATAGCTCCATCGACTATCAGGATTCGCTCCTTTAAGAGTTCGGAAAGCTCGTTCTTCACGCTTATATCATCTAATCTATTTAGGGACAACGGGAACCTCCGCCAGTCTTTTCCTGCCATATTCGCTCTCTCTGAAACACTTTATCACCTCCAGAGCCCGGTCGATCCTGCCGAACGGCGGCATAATGTAAGCGCCTGCAACTCGCGGAGCTATGCGAATCAACGCTTCAACGGCGATTTCAACACCGATTCTCTCAACCTCATCCTTCTCTTCGATTTTCTTCAAACGTTCACGAATTTCGAAAGGAACCTGCATTCCGGGAACCTCGTTATGGAAGAACTCCGCATTGCGATACGAGGCAAGAGGCAGTATTCCTACAATGAATGGAATCTTCCTCATTTTGAAGCGGTCCATGAAACCGAACAACAACTCTTCATCGAACACCGGTTGAGTCATCACGTATCTGGCGCCGTTTTCAATCTTACGATGCAGACGGTCTAATTCAAGCTCGATGTCGATTGCGCCGGGATTGACGCCGCAACCCAAATGGAACGACGTCCCGAGCGGGATGGGATTGCCTGCCAGGTCAAGACTGTGGTTAAGGTTGTCGGCGATACGCAGCAAACCGATGGCATCAACATCGAACACCGCCGTTGCCATCGGGTAATCACCCAACTTCGGCGGGTCGCCCGTTACGCATAGGATGTTACTGATACCGAGCGTTTCTGCCCCTAACAGATCGGACTGCATCCCGAGTATGTTTCTGTCCCTGCATGTATAATGCAGGATGGTCTCAATCCCTGCCTTACTCTCGATCTCTCTGGAAAGCGCCATTGCAGAAAGCCGCGCCGAAGCCCTCGGTCCATCTGGAACGTTGACCAGATCGACGCCGTTGTTTTTAAGCTCGATTGTTTTTTCAATCAGTTTTTTCACCGCGGGACTTCTGGGCGGGTTCATCTCAACAGAGAATATGAATCTTCCATCCTCCAGTGAAGCAGCCATTTTCGAGAGCTGCCTGTATGCAGGCGGTTCCTTCGCGGTAACCTGCTTCACAGGTTCTCTGACCTGAACCATTACCCTGACAGATGAGAGGTCTGGTCTGATAGCCCTGAGCGCCGCATTCATCGCCTGTATATGTTTCGGAGTTGTCCCGCAGCAACCGCCGATAATTTTAACGCCGGTCAACGCCATGCGCTTCGTATATTCAGCGAAATACTCAGGAGTGGTTCTGCAGATCAATCTGCTCTCTATCCACTCAAGCTCACCGGCATTAGGCTGTATTGAGATTGGTTTACCGGTCAGCTCCATCAGATGACGAGCGGCATCGAGAAGTTTACTCGGTCCGATGGAACAGTTGATGCCCAGCACGTCGATGTCAAGTTTCGCCAGGTCTGCGGCGATGCGCTCAAGCGTGGCTCCATATACTGTCTCGTTCCAATCCTTAAGAGTCAGGTGAGCAGCCAGCGGAAGGTCGGTAACCTCACGTACAGCCTCAACAGCTATCTTCAGTTCAACCGGATCGATCATCGTCTCGATCATAATCAGGTCAACACCACCCTTGACCAGCCCGCGAGCCTGTTCAGCGAAAGCATTCCTTGCATCCTGTAATCCAATCTTCCCAAGCGGAATCAACCTGCTGCCAAGAGGACCGATTGAACCGGCGACAAATGCCCGCGTACCGCACCTCTCAACCGCGCGAAGCGCTATCTTGGCGCCGATCTCGTTGATACGCTCGACTTTCGCAGCAAAACCATGAGGTTTCAACTTGAAACGGTTTGCGCCAAACGTGTTGGTTTCAATAATCTCTGCGCCGACTCGCAAATAATCTTCATGCACCCTTGCAACGAGATCCATCTGCGAGAGATTGAGTTCATCAAAACAGCGATTAACATAGATACCGCGCGTGAAAAGCTCGGTACCCATCGCACCATCGGCGAGAATCGGCGGTCCGTTCAAGCGACGCCGGAATTCTTTACCTCGATTCAAGATAATCCTTTTCTATTTCCTCGCGAAATTTAGTAGGTGGGGCAGACACTTGTCCGGCACCCGACGAATTCCTGAGTTCTTTGTAATATTCACTTAATAGTCAAGTTGTAAACCTAACCGTGTCATTCCTGCGAAGGCAGGAATCCAGACAAGATTGTTATCTAACAACATAGCATTTACTGGATTCTGGCTTTCCAGTCTGTCAGGGAATTTCATCTGTCCGCTGGAAGACGCCCTCGTCTTCCAGACAAGTTGTTGTTATTTCTGGCAGACGTGGGCGTCTGCCAGCAGGTATGAGGCAGAAATCGCTATTCTCGGATAGTCTGTTCCTCCAGAACGACGAGTCATCGAATGTGCAAATAACTAAAACGCTATGAATAGAATATATGAAAAAACCTTACAAAAACCGCTAATTAAAATAAAAAAGATGCCGGGCGAAGAACCCGGCACCTTGTTAACAGTTTTAAGAATTCGTCATCGAATATCCTATCTGATCAGCGCCACCTTCTTCACCGCGGTTCTGTTCGAGGTCTCCAGCTTAATCAGGTAAATCCCTGTCGGTAGAACTCCGGCTTCGAGGATTGCCTCGTGCTGCCCTGCCGACATTCGACCTTCGACGAGATTCATGATCTTCCTGCCTGAGAGATCATACAGCGAAAGACTCATGTAACCGTCTATATCCAGGCTGTATCCAAAACGGGTAGTGTTGTTGAACGGATTTGGATAGGCTTCGCCGAGGCCGAATTCAAACGGTGATGTATAATTCTCGGAAACGTCTGCAGTCGAACGACCGCGAAAGCGAACAAACGGAGGTGTTTCATCATCGCAGTCTAAAATCAGATGACCGCTGAACACCTCTTCATCCGGAGGTTCGAAACTGACCTGGAATACAGCGCTTTCACAGATGTTCAGTACAATCGGGAACTCACCATAATACGTCACTGTGAACATATCATTGTCAACGCCAACGCTCTGGATGGTCACAGGTGTAGAAGAACCTCCGAACACGGTCAGTCTGATGGTTTTAACGTCATCGACTTCCACCATTTCGAAGTCGATCTCCTCACGGCTGGAAACAATATCGGGTTCTACTGAAACATCAGTGGTGATCAGAGCCTGGATCTGAACCTCAAACTCTCTCTCCTCGACAGACTCACCGTCGTCGATATAATAATGACCATATCCCCAGTAAGGAGTGTCCTCGCTTATTATCCGTCCATCGAACCACGGAAGGTTGTCATCGCGGTCGATATCGAAGTAAACCCAGAAGTCAATTTCGAGGTTCTTAAGCGCGTCAACTTCATTCAGGTTTATTCGCTGTACGCCCGAAATGACCCTGATCTCATCGGAGAATAATTCATCTCCAAGCTCGCCGCGGTTGTCAGCGAATATCCTGAGTGTTGTGTTAACTTCCTCATCGATGTCATTATCAAACCAACCCACATCGATCGCCTGCAGATCGAAAGCGCCGGGCACACCATCATCCGGAGGAGTGAAGAGAACTGCAGGATTACCTGTTTCGAAAGTGATGTAGGTTGTCGCTTGCCGGTCGTCGTAACCTAACTGGTACATGTTCTCAGGATATATAAGAAGATCCACTTCGATAGCGTCATTTTCCGGTGCGTCATCGTCGGGCAGTGTTGTATATGCACGCAGGGTAACCATTCCAGAATAAGGTATTCGCTGTAGCCTGAAATCAAAGACCTCGGTTTCGTTAGGTCCCAAATCATGAAATGGAACGATAGGCGCCATTCGACTGTCATCGATCTGGTAGTACTTCCGGATTCCGATCTGGGTTACCATCCCATAGTTCCTGAGCTGAAGCTGGCACTCTGTATTTATATTCTCTGCAACAGGATAACCTATATGCAACCAGTCGAGTCCGACGTCGTTCTCCAGCGCCTGGGTGGACATCACTCGGAAGTCATCGATCCAGATGCCGGTTCCCTGGTCGCCGTCCATCCTGCCGTCGGTTCTGACTCGCCAGCAGAGTTGCACCGTTTCACCGGCAAACTGGCTCAGGTTGTGCATACGTCTCCACTCTTCAACATCCTCGTTCCACCAGGAACCCGGTGTATAATGAGCCCAGTCTTCGTACCAGTCGGGACGCTGTTCAGGATGACCGTACTCCCAGAGTATCTGCTGCCAGCCACCGCCTTCTGTCCTGATAAGAATTTCAAAAAAATCATCGAGGGTATTATCATCAGGATCAGGATTGGCTGCCACGGTATTGGCGATGAGCCAGTAGTCGAAATAGGTGTACCAGCCCTCCCCGGGAATCTCTATCGGCGGAGAGATCAAACCGTTATAGAGGCTGGATTCAATCGGGCAGTGAGCCGAATGTTCGCTTTCGTGTCCATCTTCATCGGTAATCTCCCAGTAATCGCCGGAGGGTTCTGCACGCGGAAGGAAACCGGCGCGCATATCCTCATCTTCAGGAAACGGGTCGTCATCCACGTTATTCACCAGGAAATCGGCCTCGCCATCGCTGATAAGAATGTTATCAACGCAGATACCGCTCTCCTGCAGGTAGATATTGTTATGGGGTGCAGCTACCGTGCTGTCGGCGATCAGGAGAAAACGGATAACGATATCTTCGGCACGGTATTCAGACAGATCGAAGCTGCATTCGAGCCATTCCGGTTCGCGGCGTTCGGCGCGGTTGGTGTCGGGAAAATCTCCATCGATTGACATGAAGAACCAACCGGGAAGATCACCAATATCCCAGAATACATCCGCGCCCTTAATTCGTTCGGCATGGTAATCGGGCGATGTCGGTATCAGAGCATCAAAATCTTCACCTCCGTTCTCGGAGATCATCACCAGCCAGCCGTCATAAGCGTCATAATCGCCCAGCCATTGCGGCACGATGCGGGGATCCTCGAGCAGCCACCAGGCGTCGAAAGTCAACTCCAGGTTCTCGCCTGCACGAGAGAGATCGAGCACCGGTGTATCGAGCCACTGCAGCCACCTGTTGTCGTATCCAACCGGAGGTCCTGCATAGTTGTCAAGCGTATCGCCGCACCACCAGTGGAGTCCATCCTCGTCTCGCTCCCTGAAATCGCTTTTATGCCAGGCGGTATCAGTACCGGTGAAGTCAACGGTCGTCCACCCCTCTCCGCCTTCCTCGAAATCTTCGCTGAAGATAACCTCATCGGCAGCGTCTCGACCTGCTAAGGGTATCCTTTCCGTCCTGAAATCGGAAGTGGACGCTTTAACTGTCGGCATGGACGCATCGAAATCGGCTCCCATCAACGCCAGAGCCATTAACGGGATGAGTAATATCCGAATATGCTTCATCTTACCTTCTCCTTTTTTTCGAGCTGAATTCGTCGGTATCTGATAAACGTACCGGGCAGTATCACCGACGATCCTGAGCAGCTTGCACAGTTTCAAAATTACCTAACTGTGTAAATATACTTATCATGAGAATGCAAGTCAAGCGTTGAACTCCCGAAGTAATTATAATTCGTACTGTTCTCATGTACAAAAGCATCCCCCCCTGCTATTGCAGGGGGGGACAAAGGGGGGGTATCTAAAAAACATCCCCCCCTGCTATTGCAGGGGGGGACTCAGGGGGGGTATCAATCTTCCCCTTCTACGTTAGTAGGGGGAGCTAAGGGGGGCACAATTATCCCCCCTTGCTATTTGCAGGGGGGGATTTAAGGGGGGGTGTTCACCTAACCAAAACCATCTTAACACTGCGCGAATATCCCACAGCCTCCATCCGGCAGAAATATATCCCTGAAGGAACAGTGCTGCCATCCCAGACTGCGTGATGATAGCCTGCCTCAATCCTGCCATCAACCAAGGCTGTAACCAACCGCCCATTAATATCGTATATCCCGATTGAAACCTCACCTGGTTCGGGAAGCTGGTAGGATATTGTGGTCGATGAATTGAACGGATTGGGACGAGGATCGAACAACGAAATACAATCGGGCAGAGGATCGAGGTTGTCAAA
>JABMRV010000125.1 GCA_013202285.1 bacterium
GTGTCATTCTGAACGAAGTGAAGAATCTAATATTGACAACGTTTGAGATGCTTCACTGCGTGAAAGACTAACGCTTCGCTTAGTGCAGCATGACATTTAGCCCGGTCAGTCAACTGACGGATTCAGCGATTAACCGAAATTCAAATATAATACGAAGTTATTGAGAGCTTTGTTCCCCTTACAGCTTAAAGCTTGACCTTGGATACGAACTCTCTCCCCCACCTGTCCGCAGTCAGTACGGTTTCTATGTCGTCGGCAGCGTGGTTTTCATGCTTATTAAGAGCGTCATTGATAAGAGTATAAATATCACCAAACCTGATCTCACCATCGAGAAACCTTTTAACCGCCGCTTCATCCGCTCCGTTCAACACCGCAGCTGCAGTACCGCCGCTTTCAAGTACCCCGAAAGCAAGCTCCAGGCAGGGGAACCTGTCGTTGTCCACCATCTCAAACTCAAGCGGAAGCCAATCGACCGGATCGTCATCCTTCAGTTTCAGGACTCTTCTATCGGGATAGTTCAAGGCGTATTGAATCGGGTGCCTCATATCCGGAGTACCTAATTGCGCCTTGAATGACCCGTCGATAAATTCAATCATTGAATGTACGATGGATGCCTTGTGAATCCTCACGTCGATTTTGTCGGGGGGCACGCCGAACAGGTGATACGCCTCAATCACTTCGAGCCCCTTATTCATCAGGGTAGCTGAATCGATGCTGATTTTCGGTCCCATACGCCAGGTGGGATGCTTCAGGGCTTCTGCAGGAGTTGCGGATTTTATTCGTTCCTTCTCCCAAGTACTGAAAGGACCGCCCGAAGCGGTCAGTATCAGCCTGGCAACCTCATCAATATTCTCTCCCCGGAGACATTGAAAAATGGCGCAATGCTCTGAATCAACCGGCAGGATTTTAGCGCCCGTTTCAGCAGCGATTCTGTTGAGTATCTCTCCGGCGAGCACCAGCGATTCCTTGTTTGCCAGGGCAAGATCGATGCCCCGCTTAAGAGCATGGTAACTCGGCATCAGACCGGCAACTCCCACCAGACCGTTGAGGCATATATCATAGTCAACTGACGCTGCCGCTTCGGCTGCCGCATCAGGACCGACATCGATACTAGTACTTATTCCTGAGAGAGCATCTTTCAGTACACCATAACCGCCTTCATCCGCCAGAGTAATCCTTTCAGGACGCCATTTCAAAGCCAATTCCGCCAGTTCAGCAGCTCTCGTACCGGCGGAAAGAACGACAACCTGAAAACCTTCCTGTTGTTCGATCACGTCAAGGGTCTGCTGACCGATTGAACCGGTCGCTCCGAAGAGTGCTAATCGTTTAACTGATGGAGTTTTCATATCTAAAGAATATCGGTCATCACTGTCTTCCATTCATCTCAACTCGCAGATCTTCTTTCCTGTGGCTGAGAATCTCAAATCCGTCTCTTTGCATCTCGATCTGTCTTATTTCATCTTCTGTCCATGAATCAGCAAAAACTTCCAATCCGATAATATCAGACATGTGTTTCTTAATTATCTCAGCCAACATGTTTATATCGATCTTTCTCCCTGAAATCTCATCAAGTGAGGACGCTCGTGCCCGCAATCGATCTGCCATTACTTCTCTTTCACTTTCGGTCAGGTTTGATACCAGAGCAATAGCGCCGGGATCGCCATTAATCATAATCGATCCATGCTGAAGCAGACAGTCTCGATATACATGTTGAGCGGCGGCGGCAACTTTCTTACCAGAAACTGTAACCTCGCCGCGTACCTTGCTGTCAAGGCACAGTCCCGCTCGCAGCCGCTGGAGGTCAGTGTGATACTTATCCGATGGTTTCGTTATTGCTGCATCCATACCGAGTTCGTTCAGAGCAGCTTTTATCGCTCTGCCGACGCCTTCATACAGCCTGCGAAACAACCGGTATGAATCACCGCGCGACGGAATTATAATGGAATAACTCAAATCATTCAGATGAAGCAGCGCACGTCCGCCTGTCGATCGATAAACTGCATCCCATCCAATCCGGGTGCATGCCTTGAGATCTATTGCATCAATGGTCTGGTGACAACCTAACGATACTGTCGGCGGATCCCAGGTGTAGAAACGAAGCGCCGCATGAAATTCGTCATCCGGCAGCTTTCCAGCAAGCATATCGTCAGCAGCCATGTTGAAGAATCCGGGGCGACCGCCGAGATCGTCTAAGTACCTGGTTCGCATAAGTTCTCTCACCGTCCGGCAAGTCCACGTTCCGACTTCTCAATAAAATCGAGGATTATACGGATCTCTTCAGTCAGTTCAATATCAGATTTAATCGCTTCGACAGCCTGCTTGAGATTGAGTTTTGAACGATAAATAAACTGATAAGCGCGTTTTACCTTGGACATCTGTTCGGCAGTGAAACCGCGGCGTTTCAACCCGATTGAGTTAAGACCGTAATATCCAAGCGGTTCACCGGTTGTGAGAATATATGGCGGAATATCCTGCGAAATTCTCGAACCTCCACCGATATACGCATAACGACCGATCCGCACGAACTGATGGATGAGACAGAGCCCGCTTATGCCGACAAATTCCTCGATTGTCACATGCCCCGCCATATTGACGCCGTTGGCAAGTATAACGTTATCTCCGAGGAAACAATCGTGAGCAACATGCACATAGGTCATCAGGAGACAGTTTTTACCAACAGATGTAACCGTTCCACCGCCTTTCGTCCCGCGGTTCAGGGTGCAGAATTCTCGAATTATCGTTCCATCACCGATGATAAGGGTTGATTCTTCCTCCTCGAACTTCAGATCCTGAGGTATAGTTCCTACCACAGCGCCTTTGAAGACTTTGCATTCGCAACCGAGTTTCGTTCCGGAAGCAATCAATGCATGGGAGGCAATTCTACATCCGTCACCTATCTCAGTACCGGCTTCGACAATACTGTACGCACCGATTGTAACATCGGAGCCAATCGTAGCGGACGAATCAACTATAGCCGTCTTATGAATTTTGTCACTCAATCAGTTAACCTTTCTTTCGATTCGATGATGTCTTCTATATCATTCCAGCAAAAGCCGGATACCATAAAAATAACAATAACTTGTCTGGATTCCTGCCTTCGCAGGAATGACAATCTATTACTATTTTCGCGAAATAAATGATCTTTTCAACAGGCGCTAAATAATTGATTATTCAACAAGCTGATCCCGAAGCCTTCTGGCTGCATCGCCTGCAGCCTGTCCAAAATCAACACCTGATGAGGCATATAATATACTGCGTGAAGCATTTACAAGAGCAGGAGTGCCATAATCCTTCAACTCCCTTTTCATAGCATCCAGGTCGCCGCCCTGAGCGCCTATTCCAGGGATCAACAGCGACAGATCCTCAGCAAGTTCCAACAGATCATGCCAGAGATCGGGTTTTGTTGCTCCAACAACCAGACCGACGTTGGACAGCTTGTTCAATCTTCTCGCCATCCTGATAACATGCCGGAATAACTGTTCATCATCGCATACGAGATCCTGCAGATCCGCCCCACCGGGATTCGAAGTCACTGCCAAAATGAATGCTCCCTTATCCTCACGCTGCAGAAACGGCTCCAGAGCATCGCTGCCAAGGTAGGGATTGACCGTCGCCGCATCACAATTCAGGGTTTCAAACAGGGAGACTGCATAGGCTTCGGCTGTTGAACCGATGTCGCCTCGCTTACCGTCAGCGATAATCAGGCATTCCTCCGGAATGGCACGGATGGTCTTCTCAAGCTGACGCCATCCTGCCAGTCCATGAGCTTCATAAAACGCAAGGTTTGGCTTGTAAGCAGCAGCATATTCGTGCGTATATTCAATTATCTCAAGGTTGAAGGCGAGGAGCGGTTCAGCTGAAGACCTGACATGTTCCGGTAATTTATCCATAACCGGATCAAGTCCAACACACAGACCTATCCCACCTTTAACAACCGATTCTAAACGGGTATTGAAATTCAATTCACCACCGAATAAAATAAAAGAAAATTCAAAATTCACTCAACTTAAACATCTTAAAAAATTTCAGAGGTAAAAGCAACCATTATTCACCAGTCGCTAAAGAACATTGAGCAAACTGTTATGCTGTGTATTACAGCGGCTTGCTTTCATACCGTTAATTCCTTATAATTATTGCACAAATTCTTTCAGCTCTGAAAATCAAGATACAGCATCCTTTGAATGAGTAAAAAATCCAACAGCGGTTATAAGGGAGCGGCTCTGTCCGTTCTCAAGAACTTTGATGTCAACGTGTGGGGTGACGTCAGAATCACCACCTCAGATGGAGAGTTCTCAGGCATCATCCTTCCGCGCAGCGAGATCGCTGATGATCGTCATGTTGTACTGAAACTGACCACTGGCTATAACATCGGTCTGGAAGTCGGCACCATTGAAGAAATCGAGGAGCACGGATCAAAGGAGGCGCATTACAAGATTCCCGAGAAGGAATTCCCTTTCGATCCCGTCAAACCGAATGTGGTTCTGCTGGGCACGGGAGGCACGATAGCCAGCCGCCTGGATTACCGATCCGGCGCGGTGATCCCCGCATTCTCACCGGGTGAACTTTACGGAGCTGTTCCCGAACTTGCGGATATATGCAATCTGAAAACTGATAAGCTCTACGGAGTTTTCAGCGAAAACATCACACCTGAGCACTGGTCAGGTACTGCTGAAGCCATCAAAAGAGAAGTCGATAATGGTGCGGACGGAATCGTAATCGGACACGGTACAGATACGATGCATTACACTGCCGCAGCGCTCTCTTTCATGGTAAAATCGACGCCGGTTCCAATCGTCATGGTCGGATCGCAACGCTCATCGGACAGACCTTCATCAGATGCTGCCCTGAACCTGATAAATGCAACCTGGACAGCGGCGTACTCAGACATTGCCGAGGTTATGGTTTGCATGTTCGGACCGACATCGGATGAATACGCGTTACTGCATCGTGGAACTCGTGTAAGAAAAATGCACTCCAGTTACCGCTCAACATTCCGCACAATCGGCGATACGCCCATTGCAAGGGTGTCCGGTGGAGAAATTAACCTGATTAAGAAAGACTACCGACGCAGGAATCCCGAAACACCGCTCGAACTTGACACTGTCTTTGATGATCGGGTGTCGATAGTCTATTATTATCCGAATATGCAGCCCGATATAATTGATTCCCTCGTCGATAACGGATATAAGGGTATAGTCATCGCTGGAACAGGTCTGGGACATGTTAATAAACCGCTGTACCCATCGCTCAAGCGCGCCTGTGACAGCGGAGTTCATATCTTCATGACGGTTGAGACACTCTGGGGTTACGTACAGATGTATGTTTATGATACCGGTCGCGACATCATGGAGCTTGGAGTGGTTCCCGGAGCTAATATGCTCCCCGAAGTAGCATACGTGAAGCTCGGATGGGTTCTTGGTCATACTCACGACCGTGAAAAAGTTGCTGAAATGATGTTGACGCCTTATGCCGGCGAAATTACCGAACGGGAGACTATCGACGGTTATCTTATCATGCAGGGTGGATTGCCGGAGATGGAAAAATTCCTGAAGAATATTCATTTTTGATTGCTATTTAGTTTCTGTTGAAGAAGTTCAGTATCTAATTCATATTACATTATATCGTCATTCCGACGAAACAGTCTGTCCATAAGTCATCTGTCCGCTGGAAGACGCCCTCGTATTCCAGCCAAGTTGTTGTTATTTCTGGCAGACGAGGGCGTCTGCCAGCAGTCAGTGAGGCATTAATCGCTATTCTCGACAGCATTGAAAGCCGAAATCCACGTAATAACAATGACATGTCTGGATTCCTGCCTGCGCGGGAATGACAAAGTAGCGCAGGAATGACACAGAAGGAACTTTTTCAACAGACACTATTCAATCATTGACACATTCATCTCATAAAGGCTTTGACATATGAACAATGAAGCCATTCGAAATTTCGGAGGCGAGAAATACCCCGAAGTCGGCACCACTGAAGTCAGACGAAAAATCGGTGAAGAACTTCGTTCGGCACGTAAATTCCTTGATCTGAGCATTGAGGATGTTTCGACATTAATAAAGGTGAATGTTCTCTATCTCGAAAACATCGAGAATGGGAAATGGGGATTTTTACCGCCAACTTATGTTAAGGCATTCATTCAGGCTATTGCAAAGTGTTTGCAACTGCAGTCCCGGGATTTCGACAAACGTCTGGATGAGATGTTTGACAAAGTAATTACCGGCGCAACCTTTGCCAAAACAGGGCATATTGAGGATGAAACGGAAGTATTCAAACCCGGTCAGTTGTTTGCCTGGGCGGAAAAGCATCGTGCGATAATCTTCTACAGTCTCATCGGAGTAGTCTTCATTGTTCTAATAGGATTATGGTTAACTAATCCAAATCGATCTCCGGATAGAATTGCACAGAATCTGCTCGCTGAAAAGGAGAAGCCGGTTTCACAACCGGTAATCGAAACCAAAACCGATACAGTATCTGCAGATATAAAAATCGAAGATAAAGTCAAGCTAACACCTGCTCCGGTCGATAACACTTACCCGTTTGTTATTTTCGCAACCGATACCTGTTACGTGAAGGTAGCTCAGGATGACAGCATCATTTATGAAAGAACACTTTGGCCCCGAAACCGTATAACCAGGAAACTTGACGGAACTGTTAAGGTCACACTCGGCAATCCATCCGGTGTTAGACTCATTGTTAACAACGACTCACTGCCGACATTCCCACCTGGCAGGAGAGTGCGTGTTATTCGCGTGAATAAAGATGGCATTGTTTCATAAAACGCTCAGGGGTGATTTCGATATGAATCATTCAAGGGCTGAAATTCTCAGCCCTTTTATTTGAAATAACGATTTATTTATTGGGGAGCGCCGACATTCCTGTCGACGAATCCGCCGTCAGGCTGATACAGTAAATCCGGTGAAATACCCAACAAACGAAAAGAACATGACCGATAACAATAACACCGATCAGGACGATCTTGACCATGTAATGAAGACGCGAAGAATTAAGCTCTATCAGATTATCGAGCTTGGCGTTGAACCGTACGCCTACGGTTATCAGCGCACACATACAGCGCATGAAGCTCTCGAAGGCTTTGAAGATTTACAGAATTCTGAAGAGACAATCCGCCTCGCCGGAAGATTAGTATCCATCCGGCTGATGGGAAAAGCAGCTTTTGCCCATATTCAGGATGAGGATCGATCGATACAGCTCTATTTCAAACGGGATATACTGGCTGAAAAGGACTGGAAATTAGTGAAACTGCTGGATATCGGCGATATAATCGGCACTGAGGGAAAACTGTTTATCACCCGCACCGAGGAAAGAACACTCGGAGCGGCATCTATAACCATGCTCAGCAAGAACCTGCGACCGTTACCAGCCGCAAAGGAGAAAGAAGGTCAGACATGGCATCGCTGGGCGGACAAGGAGGAGAAATATCGCCATCGCTCCGTCGATCTGATTCTCAACCGTGATACGAGGGACATCTTCCGAAAACGAAGCGAGATAATCAGGGAGATCAGGAGATTCTTCGAAGATGACAAGGGCTTCGTTGAGGTAGAGACTCCAATCCTGCAACCGCTTTACGGCGGTGCCGCTGCTTATCCGTTCACCACGCATCATCAGGCGCTCGACAGAAAATTGTACCTGCGAATCGCCGATGAACTCTATCTGAAACGGCTCATCGTCGGCGGTATCAACAAAGTTTACGAGATCGCCAAGGATTTCCGCAACGAAGGTATCGACCGGCTGCATTCGCCTGAATTCACCATGCTGGAATGTTATGCGGCTTATGAAGATTATAATTACTGTATGAACCTGCTCGAAGAATTGATTCCTCTTCTCTCCGAAAAGGTTATTGGAACAAAGATCGTCAAGTGGGGTGGAGAAGAAATCAATCTGACTCCCCCCTACCCCCGACTCAAAATGACTGACCTGGTTCGAGAAGCGACCAGTGTGGAAATCGTCGGAAGAACGCGTACTGAACTTGCCAAAGATGTTATCGCGCAGGGAATCCAGATCGAACCCGAATGGGGAGCAGGCAAACTGATCGACGCGCTCTTCTCCGAGAAGGTCGAACCCGGACTTATCCAGCCGACGTTTGTGGTTGATTATCCCGTCGAACTGTCTCCGCTGGCGAAGCAGCATCGTGATAATCCCGCCCTCGTCGAGCGATTCGAGCTATATATCGGAGGTCATGAGTTTGCCAATTCGTTCAGCGAACTCAACGATCCTATCGAACAGCGCAAGAGACTCGAAGAACAGGCAAAACTGCGTGAAGCAGGTGACAAGGAAGCTTCTCCGGTCGATAATGATTTCCTCCACGCACTTGAGATAGGAATGCCTCCCACCGCCGGGCTTGGCGTCGGAGTTGACCGCCTGGTAATGCTGCTGACCGGATGTGAATCGATCCGTGAGGTTATTCTCTTTCCAACATTAAGGGAGAAGAACTGATCGGGATGGGTTACGAACTGTACATAGCCAATCGTTACCTACGCTCGAAGCGTAGAACCGCTTTCATCTCTCTTATAACCTATATATCGGCGGGCGGTATCATGATCGGAGTGGCAGCGCTGGTGATTGTCATGTCGGTAATGAACGGCTTTGAAACGGAAGTGCGCGATCGCATTATCGGTCAGGATGCGCATCTGAAGGTGACCAAGTTCCATGAACAGCCGATGGACGAATGGACTGCCATTGAAGCGCAACTGCGGGAACTCCCTCATGTTACCGGTACTTCCCCGTACATCAACGGTAAGGGTATGTTACGGCACGGGAGGTCTATTGAAGGCGCTATTATCAAGGGAATAGATGAAAATACTATTGGTCAGGTCGGTGAACTGCCGGAGAAGATAATAGCCGGCAGCATGTCGCTGAGAGCCGTTTATCCTATCCAGATTCAAACTATAGATATTCCGGATGAGAAGACCTCCTTAGAAACCAAACCAGTTGCCGAAGGAAAACCGATTCCAGGAATCATCATCGGGAAACAGTTATCGTTCCGGCTCGGTGTGGCAATCGGCGATTGTGTCATTGCAGTCAGTCCATCTGGAATGACCGGTTTGCTGTCCTCACCCCGGCTCTACCGTTTTATCGTCTCCGGAATCTTTGAGACCGGAATATATGAGTATGACGACGCCTTCAGCTTCATCTCGATTGAATCGGCTCAGGATCTTTTCGAGATGGGAGATGCGGTAACCGGTATCGAGATGAAACTCGACAAAATGGAGAACGCCGACAAACTCCGCGTACTGATTGAGGATGAGCTTGGCTATCCCTATTATCCTCGAACCTGGTACGAGATGCATCGCACACTGTTTCACTGGATGAGGTTGGAGAAATGGCTCTACATGATTCTATTGTCGCTCATCATCCTGGTGGCAGCGTTCAATATCGTTTCAAGCCAGATTATGATGGTTCTTGAGAAGAGGCGTGAAATCGGCATCCTTAAGGCATTGGGCGCAACTCGAGAGGGTATAATGCGCATCTTTTTATATGAGGGGCTGATCGTGGGCGTGATCGGCACACTCTTCGGGTTAATCATCGGCTTAGGTCTCTGCTGGGCGCAGCAGACTTACAAATTCATCACGCTGCCGGGGGATGTCTATCTGCTTAATTATTTTCCTGTAAAGATGCAACTTTCGGACTTCATCATCATCTCGATTGTCTCGCTCATGTTGACGCTACTGGCTACCGTTTATCCGGCAAAACGAGCCGGGACACTCGATCCGGTGGAAGCGATACGGTATGAATAACAAACCCCCAAATTCCATGAAACCCTCAAGAAATCCTCACAGGCCGCTTCTCCTCTCACTCTTCACTGTTTTGACCTGTCTGTCAACTTCTTTTGCTGCATATAACGCACCTGTCTGGTCGAAAGACGGCATGGCTGCCACGCCCCATGAAGCCGCCACGAATGCTGCCGTTGAGATTCTCGATGCCGGTGGAAACGCAGTCGATGCGGCAGTCGCCGCTGCGTTTGCGCTGTCGGTCGTCGAACAGTATCACAGCGGTTTGGGAGGCGGTGAGTTTGCGCTGATCTATATCGCTTCTGAGGATATCATCGCCGCGCTCGATGCCAGAGAATGCGCTCCGGCAGGAGCTACTCGGGATATGTACATCAACCCCAGTACCGGTGAGGCGTCTTCAAAAAAGTCGTGGCGCGGCGGACTGGCTGTCGGTGTGCCGGGAAGCGTCGCCGGTCGCGTGGCGCTGATTGAGAAATACGGCAATCTTCCATTATCAAAGGTAATACAACCCGCTCAGAAATTAGCTGAAGACGGTTTTCTTGTCGATCGCATACTTGCTTCAAGAATAAAATCCAAGCAGGATATTCTCTCCGAAGATAAAGCTGCCGGAAGAGTCTTCTTAAAGGATGGTAAGCCGCTCAAAAGGAGTGAGAAACTCAGGCAGCCTCAACTGGCAAAGACACTTTCAAATATCGCACGCGATGCCGGAGAGTCGTTCTATCATGGGAAAATGGCGGAGAATATTGTTGCTGCCTGTCAAAATAAAGGTGGTATCTTAACTGTCGAAGACTTGGCAGCCTATAAGTTTCACTGGCGAAAGCCGATCAGTTTCAAGTACCGAGGTTATGAAATCCATGCCATGCCTCCTCCCTCTTCCGGAGGCGTCTGCCTGGCGGAGATACTGAACATCCTCGAAGGTTTTCCAATGGATTCTCTCGAACAGGGCGGTGCTGATGTCTGCCACCTTCTCGCCAGCGCATTCGAGGCTGCCTTTGCCGACCGCTCGGCATGGCTGGGCGATCCTGATTTCAATTCGGTCCCCACCGGCGGTTTGACATCAAAGAAGCATGCCGAGAACCTGCGAGAGAAAATCGACCCTCATTACCGGAAACCGGTCGAAAAACCCTGGAATCCGTGGATGACGGACGTGGGGAATACGAGTCACATCTCCGTCATCGACAGCGAGGGAAACATGTGTGCTATCACCACATCGGTCAACACGGCGTTCGGTTCGTTGGTTTTCGTACCTGAACTCGGATTCTTTCTCAACAGCACCATGGACGACTTCACAACCTCAGCCGTTGAGCCGAATAAATACGACCTTACAGGTGGAAACATCAATTTCATTGAATCTGGCAAACGACCTCTTTCAAGCATGTCACCGACTCTGATTTTCAAGGAAGAAGAGCCTTATATGTGCATCGGCAGCGTGGGAGGTCCGCGAATTATCACTTCGGTTGCCCAGATTATCGTTAACGTGATAGATTTTAAGATGGACATCCAGGCGGCGATAGATGCTCCACGCATTCACATGCAATGGAAACCGGATAAGCTCTACCTTGAGGATGAATTCTCACCGGAAGTGATTGAAGCGCTCCGAGCCAAGGGTTGGAATGTTTACCGGAACAGTCACTGGTCACTCAGTCAGGGAGTATTATTCGATAGGGAAAAAGGTGATTTCTATGGCGCAAGCGACGCCAGGGGCGTCGGGACTGCAGCGCCGGGATTGATACGTTGATGGTTCCCATCCTCCCAACTACGTTAGTAAGAAGGGCAAGGGGAGGGTCTCAAATAAGGTCGCCGACTGAAGTAGGCGCTCCCATTCGATGTAGTGAAGAATCAATTAATTATCCTGAACCATGAATCAAACAGATCAAAAAGATGGAATACTACTTGTCCAGATAACCGTTCCGGATCGTGAAACAGCTGATTCAATCGCCCATGCTCTGGTTGAAAAACGGTTGGCGGCATGTGTGAACATCTTACCCGGTTTGACTTCAGTTTATCGCTGGAAAGGCGAGACCTGTAAAGATGCAGAACTGCTGCTTCTGATTAAGACGATTCGCAGTTGTTTTGACTCGCTGAAAGATGTTGTCATCGACCTGCATCCTTACGATCTTCCTGAAATCATAGGAACCGATGTGTCACATGGTTTGGATGGTTATCTGAAATGGGTAAGAGATGAGATTCAGATCATTAGCTGAGAACTATTTAATACTTGAAAAAGTTATAGATAATATCCATACCCTGTTTAATATTATACAGATTCATTGAGAACATTCTTTTAAACAAACAGTGTAAAAAGTATTGAAGAAGGAACATAAATCGTGACAATCGACCGGGAACATTTCAAAGTAGTGATTATAGGATCCGGTCCCGCCGGATTGACGGCAGCGATATATGCTGCTCGAGCTGATCTTTCACCACTGGTTATCGAAGGTATCCAACCCGGAGGACAGCTAACCATAACCACCGAAGTCGAGAACTATCCGGGCTTCCCAGATGGAATCATGGGACCGCAACTCATGGATGAATTCCGCAAGCAGGCAGAGAAATTCGGCACGACCTTCATCACAGACGCCGTATCGAAAGTTGAGTTGAATGATCGACCATTTAAGGTTCACGTCGATAAACAGCTAATATTCGCCGATACCATAATAATATCGACCGGCGCCACCGCTCAACTGCTTGGACTTGAATCAGAGAGACGGTTGATGGGACACGGCGTTTCTGCATGCGCAACCTGTGACGGTTGGTTCTTCCGTGACAAGGAAATCGCGGTGATAGGTGGCGGTGATTCAGCATGTGATGAAGCAAGTTACCTGACAAAATTCGCAAGTAAGGTAACCATCATACACCGGCGCGATGAACTGCGAGCTTCAAAGATCCTGCAGCAGCGTGTGCTCAGTAATCCCAAAATCGACATCCTCTGGAACCAAATCCCTGTCGAGTTCATCGGTGCGGAAGATGCACCCGGTCTGGTCGGTGTACGTGTTCGCAACGCCATCAACGGCAAGGAAAGCATTGTAAAAGTTCAGGGAGCCTTTCTTGCGATAGGACATAGTCCTAACACCGAATTATTCAAGGATTACCTGAAGCTTGATTCAACAGGTTACATCGTTACCAAACCGGATTCGAGTAGAACGGATATAACCGGTGTGTTCGCCTGCGGTGATGTTAAGGACTCCGTTTATCGTCAGGCAATCACCGCAGCCGGCAGCGGGTGTAAGGCTGCTATCGATGCGGAAAGATTCTTACTGGAAGAGGAGGGACAACCATGAAAAACGCCGGGAGCACAATACCGTTAATAATATTATTGATCGGATTTCTGTTCTTCACCTCCGGCTGCGGCGATAAGGACTATGAATCGGGAACCTACTGGCTCGATAAGAAGAAGAATCCTCAACAGGCTGCACGATCCTTCAGAAGATCGCTCGACAAATATCCGAAGAAATGGAAGTCCCACAAGATGGTTATTCAGGCACTCGCCATGAGTGAGAACAATATCGAACTGCAGAAGCAGCTCATGGAAACAGTGAGTCTTTTCCCCGACAGCATCCGATCCGAGGATATACACGTTCCTGCCAGCAAACTGCTCGGCGAGGATAAGTACAACCGGATAACTGCTCCTATCGCTCAGCAGCATTATGGTCATCTTCTCAGTAAAAAGGGAGATAGAACCGAACTGCTTGAGAAAATAATAAAGGTCTCCTGTCAGATGGGAGACACCATCGCTGCGATGGATTACTTCAAGCGACTCATGGACGCCGTCGAAGATGGAAAAGTATCGAATACCGCAGTTCAGGATCTCAGTTTTCTCATCGGTTCTGCAGGCGTCGAATGGGTACGTCTCGAATGGGAGGTTTCGAGAAATCCCGACAACATGGATGCCCGCATGGCACAGTTAGACGCCGGTCTTATCGTCGGTGATTCAGTTTCGACACGAAAAGGATTGTCCGAGCTTATATCGAGAGACCCTGACGCATCATCGGATATAAAACTGGTAAGAAAGTTCGGAAATCTTGTCGGATCCGACCCTTATAACATGAAAAAACTGGTTCAGGGCTGGGATGGATCGCTTTCACCCGACGGACAGAATATCGTTTTTCTCAAAGAACTTGGCAGTTCAAAAGATTCCGATCCTTATATCTACAAGGCTGCGGCAAGCGGTAGAAATCAGACACCGATAATGAAGGGCAGACAGCAAAGGTTAATGTCTCTTGCCATGCCACTCTACTCACCCGATGGTAGATGGATATATTTTTACGGATCTTCAAACAAGAACTGGTCGCCTCAACAGAATGTCGGACGTTTTCATCTATATCGCATCCGCCCAAGATACGGATCTGTCCCTGAGAAGCTGACCGATACCGATCTTTTAACCGTTACTCCGCATTTTAACAGGGATGGATCGATACTCCTTGTCAGGCGAGATGTCGGGAGTATGCGGGCTTCGGTGGAAATTGTCCGGCTCGACCCGGATAATAGAAACATGGCGGAAATCAGACGTATCGGCGAACCGGTGAGTGGCGCTACGTTCACACCAAGCGGTGACTCACTCATTTTTACTACCGACAGAGGGATATTCAGACGATCTGTTGACGGTGGAGCTATCAGTGTCGATTTCGCCTGGCGAGGCTTGTTCTTCCCTTTAATCTCACCAGATGGTAAAAGACTACTGATCGTTAATATCAGGAATCAGACACTGTTGATAGATCGTCCAACCGGTGAGTTGATGTTCATCGGCGCGACTGCTGCACCGTTCGGTATGTTCGGAAGATCAGGAGAACTGCTGATAACCAGGAATTTTGATGGTAAAAGATGGGTTGTGAAGCTGAACATCGACAGCAAAATAAGTTCTACTGCTAAGTTCACCGTAGCGTTATCACGTTAAATTCGCTACTGCGCGGTCAACCCGCCGCGGTTGACCGCAGAAGGTTATGGCGGTGTAATTGCTACTATCAGCCACGGCGGGCTGACAGCCACCCTCTTACGATCATCAAAATAAACCAACTAAAATTGACCCCATTAATAACACAGGAAACAGAATGCAAATCGGCAGATTCAAAATAACTCCAATCGAGTTCGGGAGATTCCGCCTCGATGGCGGAGCAATGTTCGGCGTCGTACCGCGTGTTCTCTGGGAAAAAGTTCACCCACCTGATGAAAAGAACAGAATCGACATGATTATGCGCTGCATGTTGATCGAAGTCGACAACCGGAAGATACTTGTCGATACCGGTTTCGGTGAAGGCAGAAGTGACAAGTTCAGAAGGATGTTCAATTTCCAGGGCAGCAATACATTCGTTGACGATGCACTCGAAACCGCCGGATTAACGCGCGATTTGATCACCGACGTCATCATCACGCACCTCCATTTCGATCATTGCGGTGGTTCGACAATAGCCAAGAATAGTTCGCCTGCACCCGCATTCCCCAATGCGCGGTACTACATACAGGAACAACAGTTGAAGCATGCTCGATCAGGACTTGAGAGGGACAAGGCAAGCTACCTAAAGGAGGATTTTGAACCGTTGATCGATTTCGGGTGTGTTGAAATCGTCGATGGAGAATGGCGGTTGATGGACGGTATCGATATCATCATCGTCAACGGTCACACCCCGAGCCAGCAGTTGGTGAGGGTAAAGGATGACGGAAGAACGCTGGTCTATGCAGCCGATCTGATTCCTCTCGCCTCACAGTTCAACCTGCCCTGGATCATGGCTTACGATTTATTCCCCGTTACAACTCTCCGAGAAAAAAAACGTATCCTGTCTCAGGCAATCGACGAGGATTGGACTTTCTTCTTTGAACATGACCCGAACTGGGTGACCGGAAAGGTTATCAGAACTGAGAAGGGTTTTGCCTTGAAGGAATAGAATAGGTGTGGATATGTAGGTATAACTACATGCTCGTAAAGATTGGAGACCTGTTCATCTAATTTGTAGCCCGGTTAGTCAGCTAACTGACCGGGAATAATCTGTTTTCCACTTGAGAGTAAACCCGGTTTCGGAGAAACCGGGCTACGACTTGCTTACTCACTTACTCTTCCCATGCGTTCAATTACTCATCCTAACACCAATCCTGAGTTGAATAAAATTCACTGTTGCCCTGGCATTGCTGACCAGTTCATCCTCAGTGTCACCTGGTTGAAGGCGAGCATTGTAGCCGTAGTAAGCAAAAGCTCCGTTCTTCTGATTGACGTTAACCCAGTGAAATGCAGCCGATACATCAAGATAGAATGATTCAAACACTTTATATATCCCGCCGACAGCGACCTGCAGACCGAGATCCGCACCATCCTGAGAGTCAGCCCAATTATCTGCTTGCGGTTCAATGGACCCTATCGGAGTTTCAATTCTAATTTTGAATCTCTGATCACGTACTATTTTCCAATTATAAACCACTATCGCCACCGAACCATATACTTGCACCATTGCAGCCATTCTCTCATGATAAAACCCGAATCCCAAAGGAATCTGCTTGAACGATCCGCTCTGGCTGGCATAAACGATTGGTCGATATGGCAGAAATTCAGATTTTACATCGCTAAAACGGGATTCTGCGAATATATCTTCAGCACTCATGGATTTATAATATGCCTTGTTCAATCCGACCAGGAACAGCAAACCGGATCCGGGTGCGAACTCATACTTCAGATTCAGTTCCACGGATTGAAACGAATCCCAACGTTCACCCCACCAACCGAGCGGTATTCCCAAACCGCTCGTGAGACCAATGCTTGTCCTTCCGACTCCTTCTGCCGGTGAAACAATAATAAACATGGATAGCGAGATAATAATAATAATGTTGATTAAGGTGATGTGTGACGAGCTTTTCATCAATATCCCTCAGTGATAATTGGTTAAGATCAAAATATAAACCAAATCCCTTACTTTGTCAAGCTGCAAAGCCTGCTTTACCTTCGCTGTCAAAGACGATCTGTGATTGCAACCGTAACTCCAAAACGATCGCTGACCCAACCGCTGTCATGCAGGGGACATCCTCTGTATGTCAGACCCGCAGTAACTTCGATGCGTCGATGTTCCCATACTCGAACCGATAGATCCGCCCTGAATGAGAGAACACCGAGTTCTACAATTCCATTATCGTTTCTCTTCTCAAAACGCGTGATTCCCAACCCGGAACTCATGTATGTGTGTAATTTCCATATATTAAACCCATCCCTGCGGAGCAGCCAGAATGTACTCAATTTTACCGATGTAAGCTTTTCACCGGATTTTATCTCAGGTCTTATATGACTTACTGCAAACCGGTATATTCCACCTAACCTATTGACATGATCGATGAAGATTTCATATTCAAGCGCCGGTCTTCTCAATACAAGATTTCCAACCTCTGGAAATGCATTCAGATCGCATCCCACCTGCCAGGCTCCTTCTGAACGCTGGGTGATGAGAAACAACAGAATAATGATTAACAGTCGAATAGCGTTAATTTTGAGGGATTCTCTTTTCAAAATCAATCCAACAATATAACAATATAACAATATAACAATATAACAATCCTGCTTATAATTGCATCATTATTCAGATGTAAGTATATTGAAGTTATAGAATTTTCCTCTGAGGAAGAAAAACTGCGCACCATCTTCATAATAAACCCGAAATCGGGTGTTCCGAAGTTTGTAAGCCGCCTTCATTATCTGATCCGCAAGCATCTCGGAGTCGGTAATCGTCAGGTTTCGGTCTATAAATCGCGGCACCCCGAACATGTTTTCCAGATTGCAACCCGCGCCGCCAGCGATGGTTGCGATATGGTTGTTGCAGTAGGCGGCGATGGAACGATTAATAATATCGCCCGGGCGCTGATTAATACTGATACTGCTCTCGGTGTCCTGCCAACCGGTTCAGGAAACGGCTTTGCCAGTAATATTGGTCTGCCAATCCGACTGGAAGCGGCGCTTAGAGTGGTAAAGAATCCTTTTTTTCGAACGATCGACGTTGGAAGGGTTAATGAGGATATATTCCTCGTCTCATGCGGAATTGGCTGGGAAGCGATAATAGCGACCCTGTTTGAGGGTTCGCGACTGCGTGGGTTGCTCCCTTATGCGCACGCGACTATTACCACCTTCCTCCAGTATGAACCGCAGGAGATAGAGATTAATTCCGAACCCGGACACTGGGAATATAACGGGAGACCCATGCTGTTCTCAATCGCCAATATGCGTGATTATGGCTTGGGTATCAGTATAGCTCCCGAAGCGCGCTATGACGACGGTCTGCTTGATATCTGTTTGATACCCAGACAAACCCTGCTTAATTCTGTCAAATACGGTCCGGAGATGTTCCGTCGAAAGGCTTTTGTCATCCCCGGATATATTCGCCGCCCGACGACAAATTTAACTATCAAACGCCGCTACCAGGGCAATATTCATGTTGACGGTACTCCAATTCCAGCAGGGAATGAGATAAGAATCGAAGTCATCCCAGCGGCGCTTAAGGTCGCCGTCAAACAAGCCGAGTAAGAATGCAGTTCAGGATTATTGAGCTATTCGACTGGATTAAAAGACTGTCTCCGGATTTGATTAATCTTACCTCAAGCGGAATGCCAGGTCCGGCAAGTCTGGATGACATCGGACTTGATTGTGAGAACCTGCCGCTCAAAGGGGATAATTTCTACGGTTATCAACCGCTAAAGGAAATTATAGCATCAAGATACAATACCGATTCGGATCATGTTGCCATTACTCCGGGTGCGAGCATGGCTAACTTTGCCCTGTTTGCTTCTCTTGCAGACCGGGGAGATCGAATCATGGTTGAAAATCCGGTTTACCAGCCTTTTGTCCATACGGCTGAGGCGATTACCGGAAGAGAACCACTGTTTTTCCGGAGGCATCGTCGAAACCGGTATCAGATAGATGATGAGCAGACAAGTCTAAAAGATGAAAATATCAAGCTTCTGATATTGACGAATCTGCACAATCCAACCGGAGTGTTCGATCCACCTGAAACAATTACCAGGCTTGCGGAAAGTATCGCCAGTCAAAATGGATGGTTAGTTGTGGATGAAGTCTTTCTGCCTTTTCTCGAAGGATATGATCGTAAGTGTGCGGCACAGTTTCACGACAGGATCATATCAACCTGCAGCCTGGCCAAGGTCTGGGGATTGTCAGGTCTCCGGATTGGATGGGTAATAGCGCATCCGGAAATTGTGAAAAAGGTTGAATACACAATGGATTACATGCATGTTGTTCAATCATTCATCACTGACCATATCGCCTGGCTCATCCTCACAGATGAAACACTCAACGGAAGTCTTCTGGACAATGCACGCCGTACAGCCGTCAGCAACCTGAAACCGGTCATAGAGCACTTGTCCCAAATATCTCAATTCGATTACATAACACCAGCAGGAGGCGTATCCATCCTGATTCGCTTCCAAGACGGGCGAGACGCCACACCGTTTGTCGATCAGTTGCAGCGGGATTATGGAGTTGTCGTTGTACCGGGGCACTATTTCGGAGTTGCAGACGGTTTTCGATTAAGTTACGGCATCGATGAAGATCAGCTCAGGCAGGGACTGGAAGCAATCGTGAAATTGGTGGACGAAACATCAACAGAAATACATTAACGAACTAATACTACTTGGTTCTTCGCTACATTGGACGGGGAGGGCGGATATTCACCGGCTTTCATCGGGATTGCAATAACAACTGATACTAAACAAACATGCAAACATCTTCAACCAAACACTCATTAAAAACAATCTTTACAGTCGGGCTATTCTTAATATGCCTGCTGTCGAATAAAACTGTCGTCGGACAGCCTCAAATCGCTATCGACCAAGATGAGTTCACTTATGAAATGCCGCACGGCGTCAGCAACGCGGGATCTCTGAATATCGCCAATAACGGTGACAGTCTCCTATTTGTTGAAGTCGATCAGCGTCAACCCGACAGAGACATCGTATTGAGAATCCTGATATGGACACGCTTCGTGGATGAACAATGGAAACTGCATAACTTGATAGCAAGTCTATCATATCTCGATGTCGATTCAAGAATCAACTATTACGGAGGTACAGATCCCGACGAAATTGAAGATTTACTCGTTGAAACACACGTCCTTATCATACCCGATCAGGAGAACGGCACTGAAGAACAATTATCCGATATTGGCAGAGATTTCAGGTCGGTTCTGTTCAATTTCCTCTTCAACAGAAGCGGATATGTTGTCGGATTAGGCTCCTCAGGCAAAACATCGACTTTTCTCAGAAGCGCTAATCTACTCGATCTTGAGCTTACACTCGGAGACTCTATACTTTCTTGCCGTGCTGTCAGCAATCATCCTATTAATGCCAACGTCAGGGAATATACTGCATTACTATCCTGTAATTATCACACCTGCAATGACTGGGATGCGATTGCCATAAGCCAACTTGTCGGTCGTGAAGAAAACAACATCACGGCAAGAAGTATCGGTCATGGTGGAGTTGTTTATCTTGGCATGAACTGGTGGCGCTATAACGACGAAATGACTCAACTCCTTGTCAACTCGGTGATGTGGTCTCAAGGTGGATCGAACTGGCTTTTTATCGAACCACTGGATGGCGTTATCGAATCGAACAGTTCCGAAGACCTGTTTTTCTCTATTGAATCACGCTACACACCTGAACCTGGGGTGTACAGAAAGAGTATAGTTCTCAGCTCCAACGATCCTGATAATCCGGAGATCTCAGTTCCTGTCACATTAACAGTTTCGGAATGGCTGCCTGCCGAAATGCGGCTTGCCCCTGAAGAGATATTCCTGATTACAGATGCCGATGTCGATACCCAGCTTGTAGTTATGATTTACAATGAAGGAGGCGGAGTTCTGCGGGCAAGTCTTGAACTTGAACACCCGGATACCACCTGGCTTGATATCAACCGTAACCTCTTTACTATCGGACCGCGGTTGATGGATCGTGTTCTGTTGCAGTTTCAAGGCGAGTTCGCAGAGGAACGAGTGGAACAGAACCGGCTGATATTCCGATTCGCAAATCCCGACACTGTAACCGTTGAATTACCTATCATTTACTATGCCGGTGAAGATTTTGGCGGTATAGAAGGCGACCTGATCGATGACGAGAACAACCAGGTAGTGCAGGATGTGATTATAAACCTCCACGGTATCCAAACCGTCAGCGATGAGAGCGGTCATTTCGAATTTGAAAATATCCCGCCGAGCAGTTATAATCTGGAACTTAGTCATCCTGAATACATAGATGTAACTCTCTATTATGTACGCGTCCGAACCGATCAAATAACCCATCTGAATGAACGACTGCATTACTGCATCCTTGAATCCGATTTCGGTGAACAGGTTTCACATTCCATCTTTCCCGGAGTAACAGGAGAGCTGATCGGTGAATTTCGCAATACAGGTAACGGTCTGCTTTCCTACATGAGTCATTTCAGAGAATTGATTCACATCCCCAACCTTCAACCCTGGCAGGTTCGATCCACAATTTACGGAGGGGATTTAACACCATCGACCGAGATTTACGGAGCCGTTTTCAACGGAGAACATCTCATTCTCAGCGGCAACGGTGGAAGAGATTATCCCAATTCATTCTACTTCTTTAACAGAGAAGGCGAGCTTGTTGAGACAATCGAACAACCGGGAGAATTTGTCCGTGGAATGGCAGGACTGGCATGGGATGGCGAACTCATCTACGGCACCGACTGGGGGGATATACTCGGTGTCAACCTCGATGGAGAGATTGTCACAAGGATTCCCGGACCCTACTATTTCTGCCGGGCAATCACCTGGGACGAAGAGAACGAACTATTCTGGGTTGCAGATGCGCGCAACGATATTATCGGCATTAACCGCGATGGAGATCGGTTGATAACCATAGAGAATCCCGGATTATTCATCTACGGTCTTGCCTGGAGAGGTTACTCTGAGGATGGATTCAACCTCTACATGTTCTGCCGTGACGGACCCAGCAACGCTCAGATCAATCAGGTTCAACCCGAAACGGGCATCATTCGTTTTGTTACGAATCTACCGGCGGAAGGAGACGAACGTGCGGGCGGTATTGCGGTGACTTCTGAATGGGAATCTCGTTTCTGGAGTATCATTACACAGTATGTGGGAGGAAGCAATCGAACTACCGTCTATAATCTCGACATGTGTGACGACTGGGTTCGACTTATCCCACCAACAGGTGATATTCCACCCGGAGGATCGCTACCCGTCACATTCGAGTTCAACTCAAGGAATGCCCGAATCGATGATGAACTGGAAGGATATTTCATCATCGACGCTCAACAGCGAGGTGGCGTTGATACCCTCAGAGTCATCATGAGTGTGGTGAAAAACTCAGTAGAAGAAGAGGTCAACAGCGGCTTATCGCCTGATGATTTCGCTCTCACCGCCTATCCCAATCCATTCAACAACCAACTGACTGTGCTTTATAGAACAGCGGCACAAACAACAGATGTTAGAATCTCAATATATGATCTGCAGGGTCGCCTGGTGCAGACTGTAACACCGGATAAGAATGCTACTACAGGCGGCAGAGTTATATTAGATGCCAGCCGAATGGGTAGCGGGTTGTATTTCTTGCTTCTTGAAGGAGGTCAGACGAGGATAATCAGGCGGGTTGTGTTGTTGAAATAACATACTTCACCATCGCTTCCACCAAACCATCCAGAGTATGTTCGACAGCCTCTACATCGACTTTAATACCGAAGCTCTCAGCCACTTCAGTAGTCGAAGGTCCTATTGAAACAACCGTTGAATTCGCAGCAATATCAACCGCCGCCTCTTTACCGATAATGCTCACAAATCCCTCAACCGTCGATCCGCTCGTAAATGTTATATAATCGGGAGGCGACTCCTTAACCACCTTCAGCCAGTGAGGTTCCCAGTCAGCGGTTCGTGTCCGGTAAACCGTTAATGGACACACCCTGGCGCCAGCGTTTTCCATTGTTTTTTCAAGGATGTCATCGCTCAGATTCCCACGCACACGGATACCCGATTTCCCAATCAAATCACCAGCTTTCACCATCTTGCTTGCCAGTTCAGCAACAGTGGATATCTCCGGCATCAGGTCGGCTTTCAGACCAAATTGCATCAACCTGTCCGCTGTCCCCGGACCTATTGCCGCAACCTTAAACTCACCAAGCGCCCTTATATCATAACCTCGCATGAATAAACCATCAAAGAAATGCGTAACACCGGATTTACTCGTGAAAATAATCCAGCTTTTCTCGCCGAAAATTCTCTCTACTTGCTCCCAATCACTCCTGTTTACCTCCGGAATTATCTCAATTGTGGGTAACGGTATGGGCTCGCCTCCGTGAAAACGCAGTTTTCGACATATTTCAGAAGCCTCCTCACGAGGTCTGGTCACCAGGATGCGCTTTCCCGCCAGAGTACCTGCAGTCATCCAACTCAATTTTTCCATTAAATCAACAACATTTCCGATAATTACCAGTGCAGGTGATTCAACCTTCTGCTCAATGCACTGTTCCGGCAACTTGTGCAGATTTGCTCTTACTATCCGCTGAGCGCCTGTATAAGCATTCACAACAACCGCAGCGCTAATATCCGGATCGGCTCCGCCCGCAATCAGTTTTTCCACAATCACTGAAAGTCTGCCTACGCCCATATATATTGCCACTGTTCCGCCCTTCAACCGGGCAATTTCCTCCCAGGGCACCGGCAGTGAAGCCGACGTCGCTTCATGACCGGTAGCCATCAGCACCCAGGCGGATTCCCGTCGATCCGTCAGAGGAATTCCGGTTCCCGCCGCCACCGCCGTCATTGCAGTTACTCCGGGTATGATCTCATAAGGAACACCGGCTTGCTTGAGATAAGTCGCCTCTTCCCCACCCCGTGCAAATACAAGCGGGTCGCCGCCTTTCAACCTAACAACATTCAATCCTCTCTTCACCAGCATCACAAGCATTTTGCTGGTTTCATTCTGTAACCTGGAGTGTTTCCCTGCCCGTTTACCGACGTAGTAACGTTCGACATGAGGTGGCGTTGCAGCAACTAATTCATAAGCAGCGAGATCGTCATAAACAACCGCATCGCAACTTTGAAGCAGTTCATATCCTCTCAGGGTAATCAATCCCGGATCGCCCGGTCCGGCTCCCACGAGATAGACAGTCCCGATTTTCTCGCTCATCTCACCATCAGTTGTCATGTTTCATCCCCATCCAACCATTCCAACCATATATCGAGATCATTATCAATCGGCGGAGTGAATTCCTTATCCGGAACTCCTTTATCGGCAAACTTCTTATACAATGTTCTTCTTTTGGATACATCGGTTACATTAGCGAGAACCGATTGCCTGAATCTGGCAGCAATCTGAACCCACCGGCTCCATTCCCCGGTACTCGTTTTCAACCTGTTGCGCAGTTCCGGCGCAATGAAAGGCGCTTTTCCGCTGGTGCTCACTGCGATGACAAGCGGTTCATCGCGCAGAACGGCAGGGAAGATAACCGTGCAGAGATCGGGCTCATCAACTACGTTTACGGGAATACCAAGCTCGCAAGCCTCCTCCGAAACCTGACGATTAACATCCATATCTCCCGTTGCGGCAATCACCAGATGTCTTCCTTTACAGTCTCCCCTCCGGTATTCTCGTTGTATGAGGTCGATCGATCCATCATTCACAAGGTCTGCTACAGGGAGTATCATCTCAGGTGTAATCACAACGATTTGGCAGCCAGCATTCAGCAAAACCAGGATCTTGCGTAGTGCCACTTCCCCGCCTCCGAAGACAAGGCAGTTCATACTATCGGTGTTAAAATACAGAGGTAGATACATTTTTATGTTATTTGTTCAACTGTATCCGCCATACAGCGGATTGGCAGACAGAAATGTCTGCCCCACCATTCGCAGGCAGGGACACCTGCGCCACCCATTGATAACAATCCGTTAGCTGGCGGATTCAGAATGACATAAAGTAGCTATTTAGTGCTTGTTGAAAAAGTCGCTTATTTCGCGAAAATAGTAATAAAGTGTCATTCCTGTGAAGGCAGGAATCCACGTAATAACAATAACTTGTCTGGATTACCGTCTGCGCGGGAATGACAAAGA
>JABMRV010000126.1 GCA_013202285.1 bacterium
CAGCTTTTTACAATTTTACAATCGCAGGGTGTGGACACCCTGCGGCACGAACAATGATACGGATGACCCGACTTGCTTGCAAGTCGGGTTTCAAGCTTCCCACTTGATATCGGGCAGACCGAGCTGTTTGTTCATGAATCGCGCCATCACGAACAGCAGGTCTGAGAGTCGGTTCAGGTATTTTATTATGTTCGGGTTGACCGGTTCGTCATGCGAGAGCCTGATGACCTCGCGTTCGGCACGTCGGCAGATCGACCTGTTCACATGCAGAGCCACCGCGGGAGGAGTGCCACCGGGGATGATGAAATGATTAAGCGGCTCCAGTTTACTGTCCATCTCGTCGATAGCCTCCTCCATGAACAGTTCAGCGTCTTCGGGCAGACGGTGGGCGCTGCCCTCATCACTGACCGCTTCTTCAGGAGTGGCGAGATCCGATCCTATCCTGAACAGATCGTTCTGAATCCTGTACAGCGCCTGATCCTAGTCCGGCAGTCCGTGCGCTCGCAGCCAGCCGATGTGGCTGTTCAGTTCATCGACGCTGCCATAAGCGGTTACACGCTGCGAATCCTTATCGACTCTACAACCGCCGTAGAGGCTTGTTTGACCTGAATCTCCGGTTCGGGTGTATGTCTTCATGATTATCTCGACCCCTGACTGTTTGTTATGGACGATTTCCTTTGTATAATATAAGTAATCATTGAAAGTAATATAATAAAAAAGGAATTTCCGTGAAATGTTTACTTGTATCCCTGTTATGTTTGGGTCTTCTGTCTTTTACAGCGTGTAAACAGATGCCGAAGAAAGAATCCCTGACAAAACCAGCCGCCAAAGAGCTGAAGCAGCCAGATGAAGCTGCTGTGAAAGAACCCCTGGCAAAACCAACCCCCGAAGATCTGGGGCAGCCTGATGAAATTGCAGTGATTGAGACAGACCTTGGTGAGATTGTACTCGAATTCTTCCCCGATGTCGCTCCGATGCACGTTGCTAATTTCAAGAAGCTGGCAAAAGCAGGATTCTATGACGGGACGACGTTCCACCGAGTGATTTCCGGATTTATGATTCAGGGCGGAGATCCCAATTCCAAGGATGACAATCCATATAACGACGGCACCGGTGGTCCTCCATGGAACATTGAAGCTGAATTCAGCGAAACTCCGCACGATAAGGGTATCCTGTCGATGGCACGGTCTCGCGATATAAACTCTGCCGGTAGCCAGTTCTTCATCTGCCTGAGTCGTGAAAAGACCAAGCAGCTCGATGGACAATATACGGTGTTCGGCAAGGTCATCAAAGGGATAGAGGTTGTCGAGAAGATCGGAGCTATGAATCGAGATCCTCGGAAAGATGCGAAAAATCCGGCGGTGATGATGAAGAAAGTGACTATTGTGAAGAAGGAAACCAAGTAGAATATCTTGAGGCATCTGATTTATTATATGCCTAAGTTCTGTATATCCGTCAGGTTACGCTACGCTTGAAACCTGACGGTAACGCACGAGTAAGTATCTCGTCAAGGATATTCACCCTGCGGTCATTGGAATTGGGTTTCGCTGCAGGGTGGGGACATCCTGCAGCACAATAAGGCGGCAGATAAGAATGTCTGCCCCACCAGTTTCTCCGAAACTGTGAGTAGTTTTCAGCCTTTTCTTCACCTACAGGATTAATGTCAACTCCTCTATTGAAGCGTCGATCCTACGGCATTATATTTCTGAATGTTGAAATATCCGGAGTCTATCCAGAATGATACCATTCGTTGATATCAAGGCAAAATATCGATCTGTCGCTGTGGCGTAAATACAATTATTCACATGCATTTAAATGATACAGCGGAACATCAGGATCCGGATCGACGTAGAATAAAGATAAAGCTTGAGTACGATGGTACCGATTTTCACGGCTGGCAGCGTCAACCGAATGTTCGAACAGTTCAGGAGGACGTTGAGAAGGCTCTCACGTCGGTACTGTGTGAGAGTATTACGGTCATAGGCGCGGGGCGCACCGACGCCGGAGTGCATGCTGCCGGACAGGCGGCGCACTTTTCAACTGAGAATCCGCTCGATATCGTGAACATTATTAATGGCGCCAACAGCCTACTGAAAAAGGATCTACGTATCTGGGATATAGCGGAGGTTCCTGCATCGTTTCATGCCCGTTTCAATGCGCTGAACAGGTGTTACCGCTATCGGTTATTGAAGCGGGATCAGCCCCTCAAGTGCCGCTATGCCTGGTTTCCCGACTGCAGTTGGGATGACGAGGTTATCCGGGAGGCAGTGTGTTTGCTCACGGGAGAGCATTCGTTCAAGTCCTTCTCGCATGCCCGACCGGACGAGGAGGAATATATCTGCAATGTGATTGAGGCAACATGGGAATACGACGGCGAGAGTTCAGTTTTCACCATAATTGCCGACAGATTTATGCACAAGATGGTGCGGGGTATAGTGGGAGCGTTGATCGACGTCGGTCGGGGATTCATGACGCTCGATTCATTTAGTAAACTATTGGAAGAACCTGAGAACAACGGCGCTACAAGAGTCGCGCAGCCGCAGGGATTGGTGTTGTTGGAAGTTAAGTATTTAAGTCTCGTATCCCCCCCTGCTATTGCAGGGGGGGAGTAAGGGGGGGTAATGTTTCTACAGGTGCTTTGTATCTGCAGGCTATATCATAAGATAAAAGCACAACCCCCCTTCTGTTCCCCCCTTCAATAGAAGGGGGGAGAGGGCAGCCTAATTTTATTGCTGTCAATCCGATGCGGTTGACAGCCATCAACATTAGAGTATAAGGTGGCAGACAGGAATGTTGCCCTACCCGTTAAGAACAAAAAGGACAAATAAATGAAATTTTTCATTGACACTGCAAACATAGAAGCCATCAGGGAAGCTGCTGAGTTGGGCATCCTTGACGGTGTAACCACAAATCCCTCTCTTGTAGCTAAAGAGGGGGGAGACTTCAAGGAGATGCTAAGCGAGATCTGCGAGATCGTAGATGGTCCGATTTCTGCGGAAGTGACAGCCACCGAACACCGTGAGATGATCCAAGAAGCACGTAAACTCGCGGGAATGCACCCGAATATCGTCGTCAAGGTGCCCATGACACGGGATGGACTGAAAGCGTGCGTGGCTCTCACAAAGGAAGGCATCAAGGTCAATATGACGCTGATATTTTCCGCGTCGCAGGCGTTGATGTGCGCCAAGGCTGGAGCGGCGTTCGTCAGCCCGTTCATTGGCAGGTTGGACGATATCAGCGGTTACGGAATGGATCTGGTTGAGGATATTGTCGATATATTCGCAAATTACGGCTACGACACCGAAGTACTGGTGGCGTCCATCAGACACCCGATGCACGTTGTCGAGGCGGCGAAGATAGGCGCTGACGTGGTTACCATTCCGCCCAAGGTTATCGACCAGCTTTTCAAGCACCCGTTGACCGATATCGGACTTGAGCAGTTCCTCGCTGACTGGGAGAAGAGCAGACAATCGTAAAGCCCTCTTCAGTAAATGGTTCCTAATGAGACTATTCGCATATTACATAATCGGCGCAGCCATCGGAATAGCCATGGTATTCGGGCTTTTCTGGTCGTTTCCGAATGCACTAAAGACTGTTAGCGAGGAAGATAAGCACTCGTTAATAACACCGGTTCAGAACGTACTGGACCCGGATGTTTCCGTCAGCGTAAGCCGAAGGAATGCGATAACGAAAGCGGTCAGGGATGTTTCACCGGCGGTTGTGGGTATTAATGTAATCGCGTTCCGTGAGTTCCGCCGTCGAAGTCCCTTCTTCGACGATCCGTTTTTCCGCGGACTGTTTCCTGATCGGATATACCGGCAGAAGGTAGAGAATCTCGGCAGCGGTTTCATTATCGCACCCGATGGTTATATCCTGACCAACGAACATCTCGTACACCAGGCGACCGAGGTCGTAGTTACAATGACCGACGGCAACAAGTATGACGCCGGTATTGTCGGATACGACTACGACAGTGATATCGCGCTTTTGAAGATCAAGGGTAATGATTTTCCTTTCATTCCGTTCGGGGATTCGGATGGGATACTGATAGGGGAATGGGCGATAGCTCTTGGCAATCCGTTCGGACTGTTTGCGATACATTCCCAGCCGTCGGTGACGGTGGGCGTGGTGTCCGCGCTCGACCGCGATTTCGACCGCAATGCGGATGCCAGGCTGTATCAGGATATGGTTCAAACCGATGCATCGATCAACCGGGGCAATTCCGGAGGTCCGTTGGTTAATTCGATGGGTGAATTGATCGGGATGAACACCATGATCTTCACTGAGACGGGCGGATCGATTGGGCTCGGATTTGCGATTCCGTCGAATCGGTTGCAGGACGTTTTTTTTGAATTAAGAGATCGCGGATTGATCGACCGCGACTTCTGGATCGGTATGTCGATCCAGAATGTGAATCGCTTGATTGCGATGAGTCTCCACCTGCCGGAGGTGAGCGGTGTGATCGTTACCGATGTTGAAAACGGCAGCCCGGAACAGAAGGCAGGTCTCGAAGCGACCGATGTTATCATCGGCTTGAACGACCGCAAGGTTCACAATACCAGAGATATACAGCATATCCTGAGGAACAGCGATCTGCGTGTCGGCGACCGACTTGAGCTGGAGATAATCCGAAACGGGAGAGTAGAAAAGATTTCTTTCGAGTTGGGGAAGAAGGGGGAATAGGTTTACGAAGATGAATACACAAGACGAAATACACCGCCGGTTGAACGAGCATATCGAGACGGCGAAGAAGATGGAAGCGATCCTGGACGACATCGACGCTGCCGTTCAAATCGTGGTCGAGACTTTTCGTTCAGGCAGGAAGCTCCTCATCGCCGGTAACGGCGGCAGCGCCGCCGACGCTCAGCACTGGGCTGCAGAATGGGTGATAAGGCTGAGACACGATCTGGATCGACCGGCAATGCCGGCAATAGCGCTCTCAACCGACAGTTCCGTGATAACCGCAGCAGCCAATGACACCGGTTTCGAGAACATCTTTGCACGACAGATCGAAGCACTCGCTCGCCCTGGAGACCTGTTCATCGCCATCAGCACATCCGGGGATTCGGAGAACCTCGTGCGAGCCTGTCGAACTGCACATGAGAAGAAAGCAAGGGTGTTGGGTATCCTCGGCGGAGAAGGTGGGCGGTTGGCAGAGATATGTGATAAAACAGTTATTATCCCCTCCACCAATACTCAGCGCATCCAGGAGATGCATGAGTTTGTCGGACATATACTCTGTGAATTGAGCGAGGAGCTGCTGTACGGCGGGAACAATCCTTAATAGACTTATACAGAGCGTCATAAGTAATTGCGTATAATCATCTCGTCATTCCAGCGCAAGCTGGAATCCAGAAAGGCGTAACATGTTGTATATACGGAAACTGGATTCTGTCATGGTTTAAATCCAGGATCGCTGTGCTTGAAACCCGACTTGTGATCCCGGATCAAGTCCGGGATGTCGTGCCACCCGCCAAAGACGTCGATGCAGTTCTATTAATCAAGGAACTGATGCGCCCATCCGAAGTAATCCCTGAAAAACTTGATGAAATTATAGATGACGCGTGCGTTAATGATATACCACCAGAGTCCGGAAATACGTATTAGCGTGTAGTATGTAATCCCGGCGATGAATATCCCGCCGATATAAATAGCCGACGCCCGGTTCATCCTCTTTACCCGTTCAACACGCATCTCGTACATGTAATATGCAATCCGCTTGTCAAGCATATCGTCTTCAGTGAGGAATAAACCCATGAGCGCCCAGAAAAAGCAGATTACGAAACTGGTGAGGAAAGTGACGACCGGGATTACGTTGAAGTAACCGGGCCAGCGGTAGAGCGTATAGGCTGATAGACTGAGTCCAAGAATGAGTCCGAGATTTGTCAGGTTGCGAAAACGGCGTAAGTATAAGGGTGGCTTAAAAATATACTTATTTCGCACAGCGGTAATCTCAACATTCGCCTTGGCAAAATAGTCGATAATTGAACCGGAGAAAACCGCGATAAAGAAGAACCGAATCCAGTGGTCGGTTATGTAGTCGAACATTACACCATTGCCGAAGATCTGTTCGAAGAATGAGATAATCCATATAATGAAGTAATATGCTATGGACCAGAAGATGTATCCCTTGTCCTCCGCAAAAGAGATGAGCGTTTCTCTTACCTGCTCCTTGGTGGGCATTCTCTTCAGTGTCTCACCACAGGCAGGGCAAAGTTTTTCCCTGAAGAAGTTGTAGGTTGAAATGGATCCTTTACAGTGAGGGCATTCCATAGTGGCATCTCAAATAGATTATCGGAAATTCTCTTCGGTTGATTATGAAATTCGACCGTGAAACCGGTTGGGACGTTCCACGAAAAATCATTAGAGTATTATTATAATCATATTTCTTTAATGATTTCAAGCATTTCAAGAGGTCTTTGTAGTAAATCTGAAATCCGTTCGACTTTTTTACGAAATTCTAAAGTTTAACCATCCTGATTAGTGTCACCTTTGAGGCGTGATCCCATATCTTTATTTCATCCCATCCGGCCAGATCCGCCTTCTTCAGTTCAGAATCCAGGGAAGAACCTTTCCATGCAATAAGCTCTCCCCCCGGTCTCAACAAACATTCTCCCCACTGTAAAAGGCTGCTCATGGGCGCTGCCGCTCGTGATACTAAGGTATTAAACCTGCCAGTGAAAGTACTATCGCAGATGATGTTCTCTGCCCTGTTACAGATGACTTCGACATTATCGAGCTTGAGTTCGTCAACTGTTTTCCTGAGAAATAACGATTTACGCCTGTTCGACTCGAGAAGAACAACCGCGAGATCGGGTTTTTTTATTCGCAACGGGATGCCCGGAATTCCTGCGCCGGTACCGATGTCTATCATCGGCGAAACTAATCGACAGATGTCCCATGATAAGAGCTGAAGCGATTCATTTATCAGTCTGTCAAGCAGGTTTTTCACATCCTGTCGTGATACAAGATTCAGTTTTTTACTGGCTTTAGCTACTTTATCACGATAAATAGCAAGCAGGTTATCAACATCGGGTTGTGAAATGGTTGATAAGTGCATATTATTGATATTATTATGGATATGAGAATCAGCCGGATTTTGTCAACAAGTTATAAACATCTGATTTTCAGTCTGAGAGTGCGGGGGAATAAATGAACTTTTACCGACGCTTTATATGGATTTCCGTTTAAGATGGACGAATAGAACTGCCATATCTGCTGGAGTGATTCCGGGGATGTTGGAAGCCTGCCCCAGATCTCCGGGCTTTATCTTCGACAATTTTTCGCGTCCCTCAGTAGATAGTCCCCTGACAATCGTATAGTCGAGTTCGTATGGAATCCTCCGGTTTCTGTTGCGGTTCAGTTCGGCAACCCGGTATTCCTGGCGTTTCAGATAACCGGAGTATTTGATTTCTGCTGACACTCGCCGGGTAAATTCACCGTTGCCTGAGAGCAGATCATCACCGAGATGTTTGGCATCATCGCGTCCGGCAAGCAGCGCAGAAAGTTCAACACCCGGTCGTTTCATGAGATCGAACAGCGAAACGGAAACTCTACCGCTACATACTGTTCTGGTTTCGTGGAGATATTTAATGACTTCCTGTAATCGGTCTTCATTATGCAGAACGCATTGATACTGTTCTCGACCCACCAGACCGGCATTGTAACCCATTTCGGATAATCGAGCTTCAGCGTTATCCAGGCGGAGCTTTAACCTGAATTCAGCGCGCGAGGTGAACATTCTGTACGGCTCATCAGTTCCGCGGGTGATTAGGTCATCGATGAGAACACCGATGTATGCCTGGTCTCTGCCCAGAGTTAAAGTCATTTCATGCCTCAGTGCACTATGCGCTGCATTTGCCCCAGCGATTAATCCCTGGGCTGCAGCTTCTTCATAACCTGAGGTCCCGTTGATCTGACCGGCGAAATAGAGCCCGGAGACCTTCTTGGTTTCGAGTGTCGGTTTTAGCTGGTGAGGCGGGAAGTAATCATATTCTATCGCATAACCCGGACGGGTTATCTCAACATTTTCGAGACCGGGAATCCTGCGCAGCGATGCCTGCTGGACATCGGTTGGAAGGCTGGTGGAAAAACCGTTGGGGTAGATCTCATCACTGTCCAAACCTTCCGGTTCGAGAAAGAGGATGTGTCCGGAATGACCGGAGAAGCGTACTATCTTGTCTTCAATTGAAGGGCAGTAGCGCGGACCGATGCCCTTTATCCTTCCGCTGAAAAGAGGCGAGCGGTCAAGACCTTTGCGGATTTCATCATGAACGTCGTTATTTGTGTGCGTTATCCAACAGGGGCGGTGAGGAAGAACCTGCGAGGTGGTCGAAGTTGAGAAGAAAATCGGATCTTTATCGCCGTCCTGGCGATTCGTCTGACTAAAGTCGATGGATGTGCCGTCAAGACGGGGGGGAGTACCGGTTTTTAGGCGACCGTATTCGATTCCCAGTTCGGCGACCGATGCAGTCAGTCCGACGACCGGAGGCTCATTCACCCTGCCACCCTCAGTTTTTTCTTCACCGCAGTGGATAATGCCGTTAAGAAACGTTCCGCAGGTAAGGATGACAGCATGCGCGGAGATTTCTCTGCCGGAATCGAGCGTCACACCAGTACAACGTCCATTGTTTGTAAGCAACGCTGTAACAAGCCCTTCGGCGATTTCAACATTGCGGTAATCACTCAGTTCGCGCACCATCTCTTTGGAATAGAGTTCTCTGTCGCATTGAGCACGCGGAGACCAGACGGCAAATCCCTTTGAACGGTTAAGCACCCTAAACTGGATGGCGGTTCTGTCTGCAACAACAGGCATTATACCGCTTAGCGCATCAATTTCTCTGACGATATGACCCTTTGCGATACCACCGATTGCTGGATTGCAGGACATACGCCCGAGAGCGGCTCTTTCGAGTGTAATGAGTAGAGTTTTTGCGCCTATCCTGGCAGCAGCAGCGGCAGCTTCACAACCGGCATGACCGCCGCCGACGATGAGAACATCACAGTCGGTACTGAATGAAGCTGTATTTTGATCGGCACGCAAGTCGTATGCTATGTATATATAATTACTTGCAATATTTTAGAAAACATCCGCGAACCATCCGGAGGTATTTCTGAGCCTCAGTGAAAGCAACATAGCCACGCCCTTGAGGAACTTAATTGCGAGTTGAGGATTGTTCTCGATCAGTTCGTTCAAACCATCCTGAGATAAAACATAAGTCTTGGTGGGTTGCACAGTTATAACAGTTGCTGATCTTGGCATACCGTCGAATAACGACATCTCACCTATTACTCCCCCGCGATCAAAGCGAGCTATCACAATTCTACCGGCTCCGTGGGAGCGTGATTTCTGAATCTCAATTGATCCCTGTGCTAAGATATAGAACTTCCCGCCCGGATCACCTTCACGAAAGACCTCCTGCCCTGAGTCGTAGTTTTCAATGTCCATTCTTGCTGCGATTTCGGTAAGTTCGTCTTTGTTGAGTTCACGGAACATTGGATTCTCAGAGAGAAGCTCAATGAGTTCACGATTTATCTGTAGTTTCATAATAACAGTCCTTTAAGTTATAATAATGTTATTTCCTGTCATAGTAAATGCTGGGAATGTCGGTGCTTTCCTTGAAAGGAAAGAGAATGTTCCACGTGGAACAATTGGATACTCTCGTTTATTTACCGATACAGAATTCAGAGAAGATGTTGTCAAGAAGCGATTCAAGACTGTTTTTGCCGGTTAGTTCATCCATGGCTGAGACGGTTTCCCTGAGTTCTTCCGCGATGATTTCAGCAGGATGACAGTCTTTTATTCCCTCTTTCGCCTTATTAAGAGCTTCGCGTGCGCGCGACACTGCAATGTAATGCCGTTCCCTGCTGATAGAAGATTCTCCGCCACTGTTATTGTCAATACATGCACCATACATTCTGTTTTTTAGATCTTCAATGCCGTCCCCGCGCAAAGCTGAAATGGGAAGATAATTTTCAGGGAGGTTATGCGTACCAAGATCGATCTTGTTCAGAACGTGGATAGTTCTTTTTTCACTGCTGCTGTTGGGATAATAATCTATGTCAACAGATGAGACATGTATGTTGATTTCAGCCTTATCTGCAGTCTCAATTGCCCGACGGACGCCTTCATCCTCAACTTCGCTGCCAGTGGTTCGGATACCGGCTGTGTCAAATATGTCGAATCTGACTCCGTTTATAATACAGCTTCCATGCAAAACGTCGCGTGTTGTACCGGGTTCAGGATGAACAATTGCTCTGGAGACCTCAATTAACATGTTGAAAAGGCAGCTCTTACCAACGTTGGGTGGTCCCGTTATTACCGCAGTTACTCCTTGTCGCAACCGCCGTGACCGTTGGTAACCGGAAAGCAATCCATCAATATCTTCCAATGCCTCTTCAACGATCCGGACTTTTTCTTTTCTGCTCATCAATTCAACATCATCTTCCACAAAGTCAAGTTCGAGTTCACACTGAGTGAGCAGTTGCATGATATGTCCGGAGATTGTCGAAACTGCTTTCCCGATACCGCCTTTAATCTGTTTAAGAGCAAGTTGTGCGGCTTCACGGCTGGATGCATTTATCAGATCGGCGACGGCTTCAGCTTGTGTAAGATCGATTCGTTCATTGAGGAAGGCTCTCAGGGTAAATTCCCCGGGTTTGGCAGGTCTCGCACCGCAACTATAGAGAGCATCCAGCGCTTCGGCGACAACGATTGGGCTTCCATGTGTTGATATTTCAAGCACATCATCGCCTGTGTATGAGTGCGGCGCTTTGAAGTACGAGACTACAACATCGTCGATCTGTTCATCGCGATTCCTGTCGATCCGCATAAGTCTGCCATAGCAGTGACAATTGGGTTCCGGGAGTTCCCTGTCGAAGACCTCGCCTACAATTCGGCAGGCATCCGCTCCGGACACCCTTATTACGGATATTCCGCCTCTGCCCGGTGGCGTAGTCTCGGCGGCGATTGTGTCATCGCTGTTATATGTATCGGAACTTCTCATCTCCCGTTTATGGTGAAGTAATCAGGTGGTTTTCACCTCTGTTCTGCTGGGAGGTGGTGTTATCTTCTGTTGAAGCAGGGTTAGGACATTGAAAAGAGTATAGTAAAAGGTCAGTCCGGACGGGAATTGATTAAATATAATGGTCATGAATACCGGCATGAAGTAGAGCATCATCTTCTGGCTCGGATCGGTCATCGTCATCTTTGACTGGAAAAACGTGGTTATTCCCATAATTATCGGCAGGAGCGTAACATGCGATCCGTAAAGCGGCAGTGAAAACGGCAGGTGGAAGATGATATCCGGCTTAGAGAGGTCGGTTATCCACAGCACGAAGGGAGCATTTCGGAACTCAATCGTAGATCTGAAGACGATGAACAAGGGATACAGCAGCAACATTGGAGCAAGCATCGGGATACAACCGCCCATCGGGTTGACCTTTTCCGCTTTGTAGAGTTTCATTATCTCCTTTTGCATCCGCTGCGGATCACTCTTGAATTTTGCCTGTAACGCCTTAACCTTGGGCTGTATCCGCTGCATTGCCGACATCGACTGGTAACTCTTTCTGGTAAGGGGCCAGATAATTACCTTTACCAATATGGAGAATATTATAATGCATAGACCGTAATTGGGGATGAATTTCCGCAGCCACATCAGAGTCCACAGGATTCCCTTGGAGATGGGTTCGATTATTGCCCATCCCCAATTCATTGTTTCGTCAAGAGTTGGATCAATAGAGGAGACGATTTTGTAGTCGAGAGGTCCTATGAATACCCTTATCGGTGTGACCGGCAGACCGTATTTGATCGGTACCCGCAGACCTACGCCGAGACGGTTGGGTTGGTCTTTGCTTGTATAAGAAGAATCGTAGATGCTCTCCATCCAACCGCTGATGGCATTTTGCGTTTCCGGGATAAGAGCGGTCATGAAATACTTGTTACGTACTGCCGCCCATCTTGTTTCACCGTCCAGTGCGTCGGTGATCTCAGTCTTTTTGTTGTTGACCTTCAGTTCGATCAGTTCATCACCGACGAAATATATATAGGCTTGCGAGAAATAGGATTCCGACATTCCGACGCCGCTAAAGCCTCCTTTACTGCTGGATTCCTCTGTATATGCTAGTCCTCCGCTCCAATGAACTTCGACGTAATCTCTGACCCAACTGCTCTCCAGGCCGGTTCCCTTGACTTCGCAGTTGAAACTGTAATCATCGCCTCTGAATGTGTAAATAACTGATAAACTACGCAGTGAATCCAGCCTTGAGATGAATTCTATCTTTTGTGATTCCCCTTCCGACAGGTAGTATTTATATTCGCTTAGTTCGTAGTCATCTCTGAAATCAAACGGGATTTCTGCGGTCTCGACAGGACCGTCGTACGTCCAGAAACGGAAACTCAGCCGATGTGAATCCGTCATCGGCAGCAGTTCTACCTCCTCCTTCAAATACCTGCCGTTGGGTTTCACCTTGAAAGAGACCAGTCTCGCTCCCAAGCTCGATATCCTGACGCGGAACAGTTCATTCTCTACAGTGATAAAAACTTCATCGTGCGGTTCCGCTTCGAGGAGATCCGCGATGGTAATTTCTTCTTTTACAGCATGATCGGGTCTGTAATCCTCTTCTTTTGCTACATAAGGTCGTTCATCTTTCTTCTCTGCAGCTGTGTCGAACTGAGAATCCTCAGCCGCAACAGCTGTAGAGTCGGAGTCTGTCGCTGGAGGTGGTGGATACATCCAGCGCAGGTAGTCATCGAAAAACAGGAAGATAATCCCCACCAGAATTATGGCGATAACAGTACGTTTATCCATTGATAATTCTTTGATTGTATAATTTACGGGACGGGATCAATGCCGCCCGGGTGCCACGGTCCACATTTCAACAGCCGCCGGATTGTCATTATCAAACCGCGCCCTGAACCGTGTTTTGTGACAGCCTGAACACCGTATTCGGAGCAACTGGGGTAGAATCGGCAGTGTGCACCGAACATGGGACTGATTAATTTCTGATAGCCGCGGATAACCAATGTGATAATCTTAGCGATCATTCGCATCTTCCGCATTTATATCAGTCTGTAATCTATCCATCAGTTTTTTTGCAAGTTCAAACATTTCCGTCCTGATAGCCGTTTCATCCTCTGAGTTCAGCAGCAGGTATAACAGCGCACCGGCAGCGGGGAACCGGTCCTTGTTCAACCGGTAAGCTTCGCGCATCACACGCTTGATCCGGTTGCGTCGGAAAGACTTGCCCGAATACCGAGGAGTGGTGATACCGAAGCGTGGATGCTGACTGTCGGGTAAAAAAAAACCTTCAGATGATGTCCGCGCAGCTTTAATCCGCTCCGATGCAGGATGGAGAATATCTTCTGTCCTTTCAATCGGCTGCGACGCGGTAACCTGTTATTGACGGCGCATGACATGTGAAACCGACAATCTGTGGCGTCCTCTGGCACGGCGTCGCGCTAAAACTTTTCTGCCGTTTCTTGTGGCAAGTCGAGCACGGAAGCCGTGTTTATTGCGCCTTTTACGATTCGATGGTTGGTATGTTCTTTTCATTGTTCTTTATGTGTGTTATTATGGTATTTACGAAATGTCAAAAGTTTCCGAATGGATCAATTCGACCGCGTGCTTCAACCTCCGCACAACGCTGTTCTTTCCGAGGACTTCGAGCGTTTCAAAAAGTCCCGCGCCTCCGGTAGCGCCTGAGCATGCAAGACGGACGGGATGTATCAGTTTACCGGCAGACAGCTTCCACTCTTCGGCGCGTGTCCTGATCACCTGTTCGGCGGTATCGCTGGTGAGAGGCTCCAGCGATGCGAAATCATCAGCCAAAGATGCCAGTCTTTCTGCGACACTGTCACGCATGAAGTGCTTCCTGACACCCTTGGGATCGAAAACATCCGGATCGCGGAACATGTACCTGTACTCGTCGAACAGGTCTTTCAGAAAATGAACCCGGGTGCGCAGCAGATTCCATGCTGCTTTAATCTGTTGTTTGTCAGGCATTTCCAAGAGGCTTCCTGATTCGGAAGCCTCACGGGCGAATTTGTCGAGTTCAGCGGCAACGTCGTCAAACTCCGACCTGCCGAGGTATTGACCATTGAGCCAGCGAGCCCGGGATTCATCGAACACCGCGCTTTTAGACTGGATACCCTTGATATCGAAAAGGTCGAGCAACTCCTGACGGCTGATGATGTCGCGGTCGTCGCCCGGTGACCATCCCAACAGACCGAGGAAGTTTATCATGGTCTCCTGCAGGTAACCGAAGTCACGGTACTCGATGATGGAAGTCGCTCCGTGTCGCTTTGAGAGACGTTTCCTGTCGGGACCGAGTATGAGCGGTACATGGGCAAATTCAAGGATTTGTTTTCCAAGGGCGCGGTAGATCAGTATCTGCTTGGGCGTGTTGGACAGATGATCGTCGCCGCGTATGATATGTGTAATTCGCATATCAAGATCATCCACCACCACGGCAAGCATATATGTCGGAGTGCCGTTGCGTCTAAGCAGTATAAAATCGTCGATCTCACCGCCGGATACACTGATCTCACCGTGAACGAGGTCGTTGAAAACTATATCTCCCTGCGGAATCCTGAGTCTGACGGCGAATTCCTGACCGGTTACCAGTTTACGTTCGATCTCTTCCTGTGTTAAGTTCAAGCAGTGTCGATCATACATATAGATCTTGTCACCGGCAAGTTCACGCCTCTGTTCGATTTCCTCCTGGGTACAGAAGCAACGATAGGCGTGTCCATCCTCGAGCAACTTGTTGGCTGCTTCGATATGCCTGTCAAAACGGGCGCTCTGGAAAACAGGTTCTTCATCAGGTTCGAGCCCCATCCATGCAAGCCCATCAAGGATGACCTTAACTGCCTCCGGAGTAGAGCGTTTCCTGTCGGTATCTTCTATACGTAACAGGAACTTACCGCCGGTGTGCCGTGCATACAGGTAGTTGAACAGCGCTGTTCGTACGCCGCCGACGTGAAGGTCACCGGTTGGACTTGGCGCAAATCTGACACGCACTTCGCTGTTGTTCCGGTTTATATTTACGTTCGTTTCAACCATGAACTAAGAAATATATAAATCTTATGACAGGAAATCAAGTTCAGGAAGTGAGATAATAGACGTATGTCAAAACGTCCAGTTGGATACCTTCAAATGCAAAGTCCCAGAATTAGCTGATACCTTGGAGGGTGGACTTCAGTCCGCCCGTTAGGATTGAAACCTGGCGGGAACAAACATTGTTCGTGCCGCAGGGTGTCCTCACCCTGCGGTTGCAAAATTATGTATTAAGCTGCGGAGTGAGGACACTCCGCAGCACGCATGTAATGCCATACGTTCTCTTAGCCCCTGGGGTGAAAGGTCCTGACCACCTCATAGAGGTGTGATTTGTCGATGTGTGTGTAGATCATTGTTGTATCAATAGATACATGACCGAGCAATTCCTGGACGTCACGCAGTCCCGCACCACCCTCCAGGAGGTGTGTGGCGAACGAATGACGCAGTGAGTGTGGTGAAACAGTAGAGTCGAGATCTGCACTTCTGACATAAGCCCGCAATATCTTCCAGAAACCCTGTCGGGTTAACGGTGTGCCGAGTTTCTGCGAGAGAAATACTGCACCTTGAGTCCGGCGGCGGTCGCGGACAAATCCAGGTCTCGCTTTCGAGAGGTATTTAGCAAGCGCTTCACGCGCATATTCCCCGACTGGTACAAGCCTCGTTCTGCCGCCTTTTCCTTGAACTATGAGTATATGATAATCCATCCTGAAACCGTCCAGTGGGCATCCGACAAGTTCGCTAACCCGCAGCCCGCAGCCATACAACAATTCAAGCATCGCCCGGTCGCGCATGCCAATGGGAGCGCTGATGTCAGGCTGATCGAGGAGTTTTTCAACTTCAGGGATGGTCAGAATTGCGGGCAGTTTTCGCCAGCCGCGAGTGCCGATTACTACGCGAGCCGGATTGGATTTGCAGATGCCTTCACGGTGAATAAAGGCGAAGAAGCCTTTGATTGCGGATAACCTTCGGTTTACAGTGGCGGGTGCGATGCCGGTATCGTTCAGTTCAAACAGGTAATGGGTTATGTCGGCAGATTTTACGTTATTCCAGTTCTTGAGTTCCGATCGGTCGCAGAAATCTATAAAATCGCCCAAGTCGCGACGGTAAGCCAGACGGCTGTTTTCCGCAAGTCCTTTCTCAAGCGCCATGTTGGTTAGAAAGGCGGCGACGGCATCCCAGGCTCTGTCTTTGTCCATTTTTCTGTGATAATTATCTACGCTTTCGGTGTTCGTCTTTCTGGCGAAAGCCAGAATCCAGTTTCCGCATATACAATATTTTACACCATTCTGGATTCCACCTTGCCAGACTGTCCGAGAATAGCTCCAAGCGTTTGTTCTTGCAGGTCATGTCCCGACTTATTCGGGATGTGACCTGTCAGTTTTGAAACACTCGAATATTAGTCATTTACCGTCGGGTCACACTGCGACTTTGTCGCAGCAAGACCCGACGGAACTGTAGG
>JABMRV010000127.1 GCA_013202285.1 bacterium
CCGAACCTCTTGATCTGGGATGGTGAAACATAGATGTCGTCGGGTCCGGGGAGAAAGTGTGACTTGGGAGAACGCAGAAACCCGTAACCGTCTGGCAGCACCTCTAACACACCACTGCCGAAAGCCAATCCGGAGGTTTCGGACTGTTTCGCCAGAATGTTGAAGATGAGATCCTGACGGGGCGTACCGCTGTATTCTTCGATTTTCAGCTCGCGGGCAATTTTGTTCAATTCAGCAATTTTCATTGCCTTGAGCTGTGTCAGATCAAGTGCATCCTCAGAGATGGTATAAACCGGTTCGACGGTTTTTGCTTCCGAGTTATCGATTATGCGGCTGCCCTGAGTCTCGATCTCCTCGTGATTTGCCTCGTTGTATATTTGCTCAGCCGGTGGTTCTATTTTCTGTGGTTCCGATTTCTTGCGAATACGACGGCGCGGAGTAGTGACAGGGATTTCCTCACCAGAGGATTCGGCGTGGTTCTCCCCGTTGTGGGAATTAGATTTACTTCTCAATGTTCAGTTATTGTTTCAGGGTTCAAAGTGAATTATCAGCCGGTAATTCAGCAGAGTCTCAGTTAATCGTTCAAGGCTGACTGTTGACTTGACGGGAGTAACAGAATAAATACGGATTAATTAAAAGGTATCCGAGAGTGGATGGGCTTCAGGCTGGACCAAGTGATGTGCAGCATACCCGATCTTGATTTCTATAACAATTTAATCAGTTATACGTGCCATGTCAATAAGAATTAGACTTTAAGACGTTTTTTTTTGTATTGGTGATGTTTTTATAAATTTCACTTCCGATACGGATACTGAGTCCCGCCTACTTACAAAGTATTATTATGTCAAATAGTGCTAACTGAGTGTTACTCTCGAAACCTTCCCTAGCGAATCACCGAAGAACAGTCTGCCGAGCTTGTTGAATTGCCGCGGGACATCTGTTACGTAACATTTGACGGTTCCTGTACCGTGCGTTCTGAGCATTCCCTCGCGCAGCAGAACTTCCTCGACTGATTCAGCGGTGGTTTGTGCAGAATCGACCAGGTGAACATCGTCACCCATGACCCCGGCAATGCTCGGTTTGAACAGCGGGTAATGGGTGCAGCCGAGAATGAGGCTGTCAACTTTCCGGCGTTTCAGCGATCCCAGGTAATCCTCGAGCACCATGTCAACGATTTCACCCTTCAACCTGCCCTCCTCTGCCATCGGAACCAGCAGCGGACATGCCTTGCCGTAAACTTCAACCTCCGGAGCGAGTTCCCTGAGACGCGATTGATAAGCGCCCGAATTAATGGTGGATGGTGTTCCGATGACGCCGATACGCTTATGAGCAGACGAACTGAGCGCTGCCTTTACTCCCGGCTCAACAACTCCGATCAGAGGTACGCTGAGTATCTCTCTCAATCGAGTGAGAGCAATTGAAGAGGCTGTATTACAGGCGACCACGATCAGCTTGACACCTTGATTGAGCAAGAAAAGAGCGCATTCGAGAGCGTACCGGTTGACCGCATGGGTTGATTTCGTCCCGTACGGTACCCTGGCTGTGTCACCGAGGTAGATTATGTCCTCAGACGGAGTACGAGCGTGCATCGCCGCAGCGACGGTTAATCCGCCGATGCCGGAATCAAAGACCCCGATGGGGCGGTTGGAAGTATGAATCAACTGCTTGTCATCCTATGTCTTATTACGTAAATGCAAATTGTAATCTCATCCCTCAAGATACAGAAGCGATGGCAAAACCTGCAAGCGGAATTCGGAGATATTGATCTGAAGCTGCGAAGATTGCATTCAGTTGTTGATATTCATTCCTCTAAGGATTAAAATGGTACACAGGAAAACAAGTGTTGGCTGAGCCCCCATCTGCCAACACTCTCAAAATAGAATATTTGAGAACTATCACAATGAAGAATGGAACATGTTTTCCATATAAGATACTATGGACGTCGATCCTCGCTTTCACTCTCGCCTGCAGTCAGGGTGGGCTCTGGCAGAGTTCGCTCGATCTGGGGCTGATGGCTCTCGCCCGGCAGCAGTATGAAGATGCCGAGAAATTCTTCATGGTTGCCGTAGCCGAAGCCGAGAAGTTCGGTGAGGAGGATAAACGGCTGCCCTCTACACTCAAGATAGTCGGGGATTTCTATCTTCAACGGGATAAATACAGAGAAGCTCTACCCTATTACGTGCAGGCGCTGGATCTAAAGCAGCGTCAGCAGCCTGAAGATGACCTCAAGCTTGTAATTGAACGCAACCAATTGGTTCAGCTTTACTTTGTTGTCGGAGAACACGCCAGGGCTGAATCGCTTGGAGTTCATGCGGTTACTGCCGCGGAGGTTATCATGGGTAAAGAGAATCCGGATCTCGGTGAACTGCTGTTGACAATGGCTAACATATTCCACAAGCAGGGGAGATATGGTGAGGCGGAGCCGTATTACCTGCAGTCGTTGAATATTGAAAAGAACAGAAAGGATGAAAACAAAAACAGAACCGCGATAATTATCAACAACCTGGGAGTCTTTTACCAGGACTGGGACATGTCTGTTAGAGCTGAATCGTTATATCATCGTTCACTTGAGTTAAGCGAGGAGGTATCGGGGAAGGATCACGCCGGTCTGATGCCGATCCTCAACAATCTGGCGGGACTTTATAAGCAAACCGACAGACCTGAAAAAGCTGAGGAATTATATAAAAGATCATTAAGAATTTATTCCAGAAACCGGATGCGAGCCTATTTCAAGAAGGTCGATATTCTGTTCAACCTTGCCGCTGTCTGCGAGGATATGAGTAAATATAAAGAAGCGATAAAACATTACCGGTACGCTCTGAGGTTAATCGACACCGGCACAGGCATGCATCCCAATCTTCTCGTGCTGTTAGACAAATATGCCGCTCTACTCAAGAAAGCAGGCAGGATTAACGAAGCAATACCTTTGGAGACTCGAGCGGAAAAACTTCGTGAGAACCTTCTGAAGAGTGAGCGGAGTAAAGATTCGCTGTCTCCAAGCAAGCAACTGTTATAACATAGCGGTGTGGATGTCCTTGTCTGTGATTTCTCAGCGTGACCCTGCTGGAGCTTTTCCGGTTCTAATTGCTGTTAAATCACAAAAAAGCCCATTCCAACGCACGGAATGGGCTTTCTGTTTAATTGAGATCGGTTTAGAAATGGAACATCTTGAAGCCGAACATAAAGCCAAAGCTGTTACCATCGACTTTATCTCCATCCTCCGGTTCCCAACTGTCTATTGAGTATCCCAGTTTAACGTCCAGTGCTACGTAGTCGTTCAGCCAGATCAGATATCCGGCGCCAAGTCCCAGATCGCTGGTAGAAGACTTGATGTCTTCAGCATCAGGCGCTCCAGAGTTGAAAGTGCTGGAACCAAATATGTAAGAGAGGTGAAGATATGGATTGCCCGGTCCCATCGCAGCCATGTAATAGGCAACCCGGGGTCCGAACATTAAATTGCTGCTCTTGACGTCACCCTGGCTCCAACTTGAGAAACTTAGAAGTACGCCCAAGGACAAATTGTCCATCAGGAAATAACCGAGATCCGGTGCGAACGTAATCACGGTCTGAGCGTCTCCATCGGCGTTTTCGTAAAGATCACCGCTCGCGCTAGTGAACGAGAAGCCGCCACCGAGATCCCAGGCACCCTTCATTAAGGCATCCTGCGCAAAGAGCGCCGGTGCAGCAATCAGCAATGCGATTAAAACTATAATTACCTTTCGCATTGAGTTTCCTCCTATGTTATAATGTAGTGTAACGGTATTGATATACCGAGAAACAAGTTGCGATATTTGGAACCTGCTGTGCGAGTTGAGTACCGCATCACCTAAATTTGTATCGTAAGGAATAAAGTCGAAATCAAGTTGGAGGCAAAGGTAAGTAATAAATTCCGCAGTGTCAACCCTTTTCTGAAACCACAAGTTGATTAATGAGAAGCTGTTTCAAGCATGAGAGCTGTTCTGATCAGGGCAAAAGCTCCCTCCGCTTTCAGGTGCAAATGGTACACACCACTATAAAACAGAGATTGTTTTTAGTTAAGTATTGTAATCTTAAAAGATTAACAAAATACAGGCTATCTGATCATCAACCGTCCTGTAGATCCTTCGTCAGATAGTATGAGGTAAGTCTTTAAATGTCGCAATAAACTCTCACGACTAAAACGCTTTTAAGGTGAAAACCGCGTTGTACGGGTTTGCGGATCCGAATATCGGGTTACTTGTAAGACATTGAGTATATGGATCATATAATGGTGGTCATGTTTACTTGCAAAAAAGGTCTCAAATAATCTACAGCAATCTGAAACCAAACCTGCAATCCCTGATTAAATCAGGGACAAGGCACACACCATAGTATCTGAAATGCGAGATGATTGTCAAACTGCGTACTGCATAAGAAAACCGTTGATTTCTTACCGGTGACGTCCCCAGACCTCTATATCGTCGATAAATGCGCCCTGGTAATAGTTTGCTGTATCCGAGTTGAAGAAGAAAGCGAACCTGATCGAATCCGAAGGCGCCAGTTGAAATGATGATAATGGAGCCTCGTACTGCCGCCAGGTGAAGTCGCTGCCAGACCACTGGTGGAGGTTTTCATTAAAACTCCAGGTACTGTCCGTACCCAGCGGCAGGAAACGGACATAATCCAATGAGTCCTCTGTCTCATATTTCATCCAGAACTTCACGGAGACGTCAGAGTAATCTACAATGTCAACGGCATTTTCAGGTTTCATCTGCATCCAGGCATTCATGTCGTTATCGTATTGATTCGCTTCATGATCACCGCGACCGGCACATGACACTGAATAAGACCCCTCGCGAGCATCGGTCGAACTTCCCCAGTAGTCCTCGCCGGAGAGTGAGTCGTCGTCGAAGCAAACCCACATCGTGTCAATATCATCATTATTTCCGACCTCGTAAGACCAGATCAGCACTTCGGTTATACTCATAATGATACTAACAGTTCGATCTCCAACATTAGATTCGACAATGAGTTCTCCGCTGTAATTCCCGATTGGCAGACCCGTTCTCGAAACAGCAATCGTGATTCGTTCGGTTTGATCGATTGTCGCACCACTATCGGGTGATACCGTAAACCAGGAGACATTCTCCGAAATCTCCCATTCGAGAGTTCCACCGCCGGTGTTGGTGATGTCAAACGTAAGTTCAGATAATTCATTCTCGAAATCAAGCAATGTCTCCGACAATGAAAGTATCGGAGAAAGTGCCGGTGTGGTGGCGCTATCATCGCATCCTGTAAGAAACAGAAAGGCGATCATGATTGCCGGATAGAACATAATTGTCATCTTCTTCTGCATAATATTCTCCTGCTGTTGAATCAAGATAATTTTAAGAATTTTGAAAGTATAATTGGCGTGATAATCAAACCTGCATGATTATCAATAATTATGTTACTGACGGATTCACCGAAAGACCTTATATTATAAAGTAAGCCCGATTAACGCATAAATCAAGCGGGTAATTATCTCTAAATAGAGCAATATTGATTAATATTCTACGGCAGATGTCACGTAAATAACTAATAATTAAAGTATTATTAACAAGATCTGATAAATTATACCGAAATCCTTCAATGATCTCAAATCCCTTCACGACTCTATTTGATCCCGGTTCAACCGGAGAAGATGACAATTTGGAATCAAAATTACACCGATATAAATGAATAATACTTGCTAAATGATCATTCAGGCTTTAATTTCTTAGTTCAGTTGATTATTGAAGTCCGTCAAATCGGGAGAGAAATTTATGGCTGCGTTATTCGGTGAAATGGTAGTTGAAATGGGGTTCATAACCGCTGAACAGCTTAACGAGGTTATCGAGCTGCAGAAAAAGGGTCGTGCCAAGCTCGGTCAGGTTATGAAAAACCAGAGGCTGCTTACAGGTGAACAGGTAGAGCGAATTATTAACTATCAGTTGGAAGAAAAAGGGCTGGGAAAAATGTTCGGTGACTGCGCTGTTGAACTTGGCTTTATCACTGAAAACCAGGTGATGGAGGCTCTCCGTTATCAAAAGACTTCCAAGGGAGTGTTAGGCGAACTGCTTATCGATATGGGATATATTACCGCAGATCAGCGAGATCAGGTGATTAAAGCACAATTCATGCACTAAGCGAAGCGTTAGTCTCTCACTGATACAATCCTGATCGATATTCGTTGACCGATTTTTCGATATTCACTGCTAACCTCTTGAAAAGTCGGAAATCAATATCTATATTAATATGTTACTCGGAGGCATTGAATTCTCATCCTGATCCGGTCTACCCAATAAGCAGCGCAGCCGGTGAATCGGGTGATGCCTTCCTTTTTATCTCACCAGTTATTTAACGACATTATAAATTCGGAGAACCAAATGAAATGGTTACCACTTTCACTGCTTGTCATTTTTACCATTGGTATCCTCGGTTGTGAGGACGATGAAACAATAACCGGTCCTAATGCAACTCCACCGGAAAACTTGGCTGCAGAAGCATTATCAGAAAGCCAGGTCAGGATTACCTGGGATGATACGCCTCACGAAACCGGTTATCGTATTCAACGCTCAATCGGTTCAGTAAGCTGGACACCGGTAATCGATCTCTCAGCCAACATCGTTACCTACGATGATACAGGTCTGGATGAAGGAACTGAGTATCTTTACCGGATAAAGGCTTACAACGCAAATAACGAATCGGAAGCGTCCGAAGTCGCCACAGTTTTGACACTGCCCAAGCCTCCGATTAACCTGAGTGCCGAACAGGATGCCTCGGTGCCCACCACGATAAGACTGACCTGGGAAGATGAGTCTCTGAAAGAGACAGGTTTTGAGGTTCAACATAAACTGGGCAGAGAAGGTGAATGGGGAGACGCCGGCGCCCAGGCTGCCGATGAAGAAGAATTCATCGATGAGGGTCTCCAGCCGAACGAGCGTTACTACTACCGCGTTCGTTCAATGATCGATGATATCGGGTCATTATGGTCCGGCGAAACATCAGCACGCACGGACATCCGTACTCCCACTCCTCCAAGTGATCTAACCGCAATAACCAGTGGATCGAGTTCGATTAACTTGCTGTGGTCTCATAACAGGGTTAATAGTGATGGATTCATCCTCGAACGCAGTCTCAGTATGGATTCAGATTTTGAATGGATTGACTCCCTGCAATATACAAACCTTGCATATCTTGATGAAAACGGGCTGGAAAGTCGGACGACCTATTACTATCGGATTGCAGCTTACAACAATCACGGCAATTCAGTTTATTCGAATGTAGCCTCGACGACTACCGATCCCGGCGCTCCCGCTCCACCTTCGGATTTCCGTGCCAGTAATATAACCTGGAATTCGGTAACTCTGAACTGGCAGGACAATTCAGACGATGAAGACGGTTTCAAGATACAACGGTTTATTGCAAATACACAGAACGTAACGAACCTGCCGGATGTTGATGCGAATCTAACGCAGATAGTGGATAACACGGTTGAGATGAACGAAAGCTACACCTATCGCATAAGATCTTTCAACCAGCACGGTTTTTCTAACTGGGTGGAAATGGAGGACGTGGTTACCGTCCCCGATGGACCGCCCAATCCTCCCATAATCTTAAGTGTTGAAACGCAGTCGATAACCTCGATCCGTATTATCTGGCGCGCCGGTCTGGGCAGCAACCAGAACGGATTTATCCTTGAGCGCAAGGATGGTCCGGGGGGCATATTCAGCTCGATTTCCGGAGATCTGCCCCCGAATACTACTTTATACGAGGATATCAATCTTGATATCGGTGTCTGGTATTACTATCGCATATATGCCTTCAATGCGCAGGACAGATCTGCTTATTCCAACATCGACAGCGCGCGGACCCTCTCAAATCTGGTCCTCGAGGATGATTTCGAGGGTTACGGCGTCAATCTCCCGCCATCCAATCCACCGTGGGAGACTGCTTCCCGAGGCGGATCTTCAGTGCTGGTATCAGCCAATACACCTCATGAGGGTGAGAAGTGCCTGGAATTCATCGATCCCAATCCCACACCGACTGACACAGCGTACTGTTCTGCACTGCTCACAAGTAGGAATCTTTTAGCTGGTTCTTTCACTATGTGGCTGAAACTTGCTCCCAATGGATACTTCGGAATAAACGGCGGTGACGCCACCAATATTCTAACTTTCAGGATCTGGTTTTTCTCGGATACTCTTATTTTTCAGAATGGTCCAAATCTTCTCTATCGCCAGGGTTATCAGTACCCTGTGGGTGAGTGGTTCAAACTCGACATTGAATTCGATACTCGCAGCGGCTTTTACAGCCTTTTCATCAATGAGACGGACTTAGAAGTAAGGGATGCGACATTGCGAAGAGGAGACCTTCACCCGAACAATAACGCACTGTTCCTCGTGGCATTCTCTGATCGTACCATACAGTATGCGCAATTAGATGATTTGGAACTTTACGACACTGCCGAAACAACATCATTCTCTATTCCAATTAAACCGGTACAGTTAGGGGAGAGTTTCATCAGGTTCGATGATGTGAGTATTGATCCCGGACCGATTCGTCAGAGTTCAACTTGTCCAAGATCTTCCATAAAGTACTGATTGCCAACCGGGGGGAGATTGCCGTTCGAATAATCCGCAGCTGCCGTGAGATGGGTATCCTCACGGCGGCTGTTTACTCTGACGCAGACCGCACCGCTCCGCATGTTCTGATGGCTGATGAGGCTTACCATATCGGCGCCTCTCCTGCAAGGGAAAGCTACCTTGTCGGGGAGAGGATCATCGAAACCGCACTTGGATGTAAAGCCGAAGCTATCCACCCCGGTTATGGTTTCCTCGCTGAAAACGGCGTTTTCGCTGAGTCGGTTGAAGCTGCCGGTATCACCTTCATAGGTCCTCCTGCTTCCGCCATCAGGTCGATGGGATCGAAGACTGAGGCTCGCCGGATCATGTCCGAAGCCGGCGTACCGGTCGTACCGGGTGACAGATCGGGAGTGAGCGATCCGGAATCAGCTCATGCTTCCGCCGAGAGAATCGGCTATCCGGTGCTCATCAAGGCTGCCTTCGGAGGCGGTGGCAAGGGAATGCGTGTGGTGTGGAAACCGGAGGATCTATCCTCTGCTTTCGACGCCGCCCGCCGCGAATCGCTCTCCGCATTCGGCAGCGACGAAGTCTATCTCGAACGGTTCATTGAGGGTCCGCGCCATATCGAGTTTCAGGTTCTGGCGGATATGCACGGCAACTGCATCCACCTATACGAGCGTGAGTGTTCCATCCAAAGACGACATCAGAAGGTCATCGAGGAGGCTCCCTCTCCGGCAGCAGGTTTGAATGCCGAACTGCGTGAACGCATGGGTCAGGCAGCGGTTGCCGCGACTCGAGCCTGCGGCTATGTGAACGCCGGTACAGTGGAATTCCTGTTCGATCCCACCTATAACAGCTTTTATTTCCTGGAGATGAATACGAGGCTCCAGGTCGAGCACCCCGTAACCGAGATGGTCACCGGACTCGACCTTGTTAGGGAGCAAATACTGATAGCAATGGGAGAACCACTGCAGATCCGGCAGGAGGAGGTCGAACATCACGGGCATTCAATCGAATGCAGATTGTACGCTGAGGACGCCGCCAACGGCTTTCTGCCCGACGCCGGTGTCGTAAAGAACCTGACTCGCCCGAACGGACCGTGGGTGCGCGTTGATTCCGGCGTCGATATGGGTAATGAGGTCGGTGTATATTACGATCCGTTGGTGGCGAAGCTGATTGTGTGGGGTCCTGACCGCGATGCGGCGATAGACCGCATGCACCGTGCGCTTGGCGAGTACAAGGTTGTGGGTTTTATCACAAACATCCCGTTTAATCGCTGGGTTATGGAGCATCCTCGTTTCAGATCGGGCGATTTTGACACCCGTTTCATCGATCAGGAGTTCGACGCTGGCAAGTTGAATACCGGTGACAGCGATGTTGAATTAGCGGTAGTAGTAGCCGCGGCGTTGTGGGAGCAGAAAAACCGCTCAGTACCGTCTATCGATTCCGCAACCTCCTCGGACAATGGCAGGATAAACAATTGGAAGCGTGTCGGACGTGCCCGCTCAATGAGATAGTTTTTGCTCCTTCTCGCCTGTTCCTCCATGTCGGCACATTTCACTCATCGCATTAAAACTACTTTCGTTGAGTGTCTTTTACCGCTCGCTTCCAGCCGACATATATACACTCCCGAAGGCATCCCTTCTGCATTCCAGATCATTTGATAATTCCCCGCTGACTGCCTCTCGTTTACGAGACTTGCAACTTCCCTTCCGGTAAGATCGTACAGCTTCAGCGTGATAAACGCCTCATGTTCAATGTTGTATCTGATTGTCGTCGTTGAGTTAAAGGGGTTGGGATGGGGAGGATAAAGAATGAAGGATGAAGGATGAAGAATGAAAGGATCGGATGGTTCGACTCCCTCCGGGTGAATGAAACGGTAAATCCCCAGGTTGTTCCCATCGGCGACGTAAATCAACCCGTCCGATACAGCCACGTCCATGCCATGTCCGGGGGTGTTATAATAACCGATCTCCACCGGATTGGTCGGATCTGATATATCTATAATATAAAAAGTTCCTTCATTATACCAGTGACCACATATCAGATATAGGAGATTTCCGGAGACTGAGATCGCTCTTGTTTGTAAGTATTCTTCATCTATTTCTAAAGAGCCCACTTGTATAACATCGCCCGGTTCAGAAATATCAAACATTTTAAGTTCTTGTTCATCACTCAGCATGTACAGATAATCGCCCTGGATATTAACATCCCGCACATACTCATCCGTCTCAATGAAGCCAATCGAATCGGGGTGTTCGGGATCTGAAACATCGATTATTCTGATGTCGTTGTCCCAGATTCTCCAGACAAAAGCGTAATCTCCGATGACGGTGAGCTTCCCATTCGAAAAACCTCTCCCAAGGTTATAACTCCCTACCGAGTCAGGACTATCAGGAGTGTGAAATATATTTGCCACTTCGAGGATAAAGTCTGACGAACCTCTCTGATTATAGATCAAATATAGATAGTTGCCGGATACCTGAACGCCTGAGAAGTTTATGGGCTCCTTATAAGTTTCGAATTGATGAGGATTTGCCGGATCATGTATCTCGAAAATGACGAGACCGTCATATGTAGCGAGATAAGCGACAGAATCTGTTACAAACATATCCCGGACTTCCAGAGTATCATTCCTGTAAGAAACGGTTATATCTTCAGGGTCAGCAATATCAAATATACAGAAGCCGTTGTATCCATAATAATTTTCCCACAGATATGCATATTCGTCGGATATGAAAATCCCTTCGAATCTGCCCGGACCATCCATTCCATCCGTCACTTCAGGTTCCTCAGGATCGGAAACATCAACTGAGATAAGCGACC
>JABMRV010000128.1 GCA_013202285.1 bacterium
GTAATGACGGGGTGGTGAAAATGGTAGACGCAGCGGACTCAAAATCCGCCGGAGCCTGCCTCCGTGCCGCTTCGATTCCGGCCCTCGGCACGCTCAAGCCGTCCACATTCCCGGACGGCTTCTTAATTTAATTCTGGAATAAAAGAAATGGATTATCGTTCCGCGGGAGTTGATATTTCAAAGGCTGACCGACTCCTGATAAAGATTAAACAGATGCTGGGCAACTCGGGTTCGCAGATCGGGCACTTTGGCGGAACGGCGCCATTTCCCGCTGAACTGTACAAGGAGCCTTTACTTGTATCATCTATCGATGGCGCCGGTACGAAGACTGCCGTTGCTGCTGCCATGAATAAACACGACGGAATCGGTCGCGACCTACTGCACCATTCGATAAATGATATCGCCTGCTGCGGTGCCGAACCGATTTCTTTCATGGATTACTTTGCCATGGGAGAGCTGGATATCGACTTGGCTGTATCCGTTATCGGCGGATTGATAGACGCATGCCGAAAGTGGAATATCACTCTGACAGGCGGTGAAACAGCCGAGATGCCGGGTGTTTACCGCGATTGTGAGTATGACCTGGTCGGTTCCATTACCGGAGTGGTGGAACGAAATGGATACATCGATGGTTCAACTGTTGAGGTTGGGGATGTTCTAATTGGATTCCCATCGACCGGACTGCACACCAACGGTTATAGCCTTGAGCGCAGAATAATCAACGAAACCGATCTTGAATATGAGACGTTCATTCCTGAACTTGGTATGTCTGTGGGTGAAGCGCTGCTCGCAGAACATCGCTGTTATCTTTATGAGATCCGTGAATTAAAACGCTCGTATGCTGTTAAAGGTCTGGCGCATATTACCGGAGGAGGTCTGCCGGGAAATGTCTCAAGGATATTACCCGCCGGTTGTCGGGCGAGATTCGACTGGGGTACGTGGGAGTGTCCTCCGATATTTAATCTGTTGCGTGAAAAAGGTAATGTCCCGGAAGATGACATGAGGAGAACATTTAACCTTGGGGTAGGTCTGGTTGCTGTTCTTGCTCCGGACAATGCTCAGCTTATCGAAACGGAGTTTCCAAAAGAGCTATATAGCCCGTTCAGGGTTGGTGAGGTAATTACAGGATAGTAGAATATGAGAATTGCGGTTTTAGGTGCGGGAAGCTGGGGGACAACCCTGGCGCTGCATGTTGCGCGCCTCAAGCATGAGGTTAGTCTGTGGGAGTTTCGTCCCGATGCGGTTCGTAAGATGCAGCAGGACGGGGAGAACAGGGAGTTTCTTCCCGATCATCCATTTCCGCCGAATCTCACTGTTACTGAACATATTGAGGAAGCGGTTGACAGCGCCGAGGTGTGTCTCTTTGTCGTTCCCACACATGCGATCAGGGAAACTGCGAAGAGACTGCCGGATGGTCTGCCGGATGACTGTATTACGATATCCGCCAGTAAAGGGATCGAACAGGATTCACTGATGCGCATATCGGAGATCCTGACAGATGTCTGGGGTGAACGGTTTTCTCTCGACAGGTTCATCTGCCTGACAGGACCCAGTCATGCTGAGGAGGTTTCGTTGGGTATGCCGACCAGTGTGGTAGCGGCTTCGGTCAGCATGGAGGCGGCTCTTTATGTACAGGAATTGATGTCGAGCGAACGTTTCCGGGTATATGCGATTGACGACCTGATCGGTGCGGAGTTAGGCGGATCTCTTAAGAATGTGATTGCCGTTGCTTCAGGTATTGCCGACGGTCTGGGTTTCGGTGACAACGTCAAGGGTGCGCTGCTGACACGCGGTTCGACCGAGATGAGCCGTCTCGGCGTCAAGCTCGGCGGCAGACCGGAGACATTTGCAGGCTTATCAGGTATCGGCGACCTGATAACAACATGCTGCAGCCAACACAGCAGGAATCGCTACGTTGGCGAGCAAATTGGCAGGGGACACAAGCTGAAGGATGTGCTCGATGAAATGCACATGGTCGCGGAGGGTGTGAGAACCACCGCCTCGGCATGGGCGTTGGCACAACGTGAAGGGATTGAGATGCCCATCTGCGAGAAGGTCTATCAGATACTCTTCGAGGATGCCGACCCGAAGCAGGCTACAGTTGAGTTGATGACCCGGAAATTGAAGGTGGAGGATTAAGAGATGATACCACGAATTCTACGAATCGAGTTAAAGAATTTCCGCAGCCTGAAGCAGGTTGCAGTTGACCTTGATCCGTTTACGGTTTTAGTGGGACCAAACGGCAGTGGAAAGAGTAATTTTGTATTGATTACTGACATAATTCATAACTGTCTTTCATTGTCTATTGAATATGCATTAATCTCCATAGGTGGTTTTCACAAAACACTATTTAGAGGATCAGGTGAAGAAGAGAAAATCGGTTTCAGGATTATAGTACAAATGAATGATGATTCTTTTGCTGATTACTCATTTGAAATAACTTCATCTCATAATGACGCAATACTTGTTACGCATGAACGATGTGTTATAATGAAAGGATCCAACAAAATCAATGAGTATGAGGTTAGAAACGGTCAATTTGTAAAGCCTATTGAAGGAATAAGTCCACAGATAAAGGCAGATCGTCTGGCATTGTCAGCTGCTTCTGCGACCGAATCATTTCGTCCCGTTTATGATTTTCTTGTTTCAATGAGGTATTACTACATATTTACAGATGACATACTTGCACCTCTAAGAATGCCTGCTACTAGTGATGAGTATCTTAACTGGACTGGTTCTAATGCAGCTCCCATACTAAGACGACTGATTAATGATAGTGGAAATAAAAAAAGATACGAGCGTATTTGCAGGCTTATGAAATTAATTGTAAATGATGTCGAAGGCGTAATTTACAATGAAATTGATAAATCGATTCAGTTTCGGGTCGACGGTGGTTCTGAAGAGCCTTGGACTTTTGATTTAATTCATATGTCTGAGGGTACACTCCGAGTATTGGGCATCTTATTAGCACTTTATCAAGCCGGTCACCATTCAGTAATCTGTATTGAAGAACCGGAAGCAATTGTTCATCCTGCGGTTATGGAAGTCCTTGTTCAAGCGATGCTTGAGGTTGCTCACGAACGTCAGATAATTTTAACAACACATAGTCCTGATATACTTGATTTCAAGTATATAAAAGCAGAGAACATTCGTATTGTTACAAGCAAGCATAGTCAGACACGAATTGCAACCGTTTCCGATTCAAGTAAGAAAATCATCAGAGAGCACCTTTCCACACCTGGCGAATTATTAAGGATAGATGAGTTAAATCCCGATACTGATGAAGCAAACAATAATGCTTCAGACATAGACATTTTCGGTGAACCCTTTTCAGGTGTGAAATTAACTGATGGCTAAGAATATCCTGCCTATTATCGAGGGACATTCCGAAGCAGACGCAATTCCAGTTTTGCTTCGACGTTTTATCAACAGGATTGACTCTTACGATGTTCAAGTTGATAGACCCTGGCGAGTGAAGCGCGATCAAATCGTGAACAAGGTTGGTGTTTTAGAGAATAAACTTAGAGAAGCATTGATAGACAGGAATAATGTTGGCGGCGTATTGTTGATTTTGGATGCAGATGACGATTGCCCTAAACAGCTTGGACCCAAATTGCTGAAGCGTTGTAATAAGGCAACACATCTTCCTGTCTCTGTAATATTGGCAAAAAGGAAATTGGAATGCTGGTTTCTTGGAGCAAAGGAATCATTACATGGAGTCAGGGGTATTAAGGCAGATGCGGTCACTCCTGACAATCCAGAAGCACTTGGTATTGGTAGGTTAGAAAACAATATGGACGATGGTTTTTATTACCACAAAGTTGATGACGCACCTGCATTTGCGGCAAAATTGGATATTGATAAAGCAGCAGCGAGTTGTCCCTCCTTTGCGAGATTTGTCAGAGAAACCGAAAGATTAATCAAAGTATGTCAGGGTTGAAGTAACAATGCGCATCTACATAAACGAAGCAAAAAACCACGTCGGTAAGACAGTCGAAATTGCCGGTTGGTTGTACAACAAGCGATCCTCGGGGAAACTGCATTTCCTGATACTGCGGGATGGTACAGGTCTGATGCAGGCGGTCGTTTCGAAGATGGATGTATCGGAAGATGCATTCAATATCTCCGCTGAACTGACGCAGGAATGCTCTCTGATTGTCACCGGCAAAGTTTCCGAAGAACCGCGATCCCCAGGCGGATATGAACTGCACGTTACCGATGTTAAATTAATCGGGAAGGCGGAAGACTATCCTATTACTCCGAAGGAACATGGAACGGAATTCCTGCTCGACCGCCGTCATCTCTGGCTCAGGTCGAGGCGTCAGCATGCCATCCTGAGGATCAGGGCTGAAACCGCCGCCGCCATGAGAGACTATCTGAACTCACGCGGCTTTGTCAACCTCGATACGCCGATCTTCACGCCGAACGCCTGCGAGGGTACATCAGATCTGTTTGAGACCGAATATTTCGGCAGTCCGGCTTACCTCGCTCAATCCGGTCAGCTCTATAATGAAGCCGCGATCATGTCGTTCGGCAAGGTCTATTGTTTTGGTCCGACGTTCCGGGCGGAGAAGTCCAAAACGCGCCGTCATCTGACCGAGTTCTGGATGCTGGAGCCGGAAATCGCCTGGCTCGATCACGATGGTAACATGGACCTGATGGAGGATTTCATCGTCGAAGTCGTCGCCAGAGTGCTCGATACCCGCGCTGAGGAGTTGAAAGTCCTGGAACGTGACACGAGTGTTCTGGAGAAGGTTCAGAAGCCTTTTCCGCGCATAACTTATGATGATGCTGCAAAGATACTTAAAGAAAAGGGCATGGATTTCGTTTACGGCAGCGATTTCGGCGGCACGGATGAGACCGTTATCGGCGAGCATTCTGATAGACCGGTGATGATTCATAAATGGCCCGCTGATATCAAGGCATTCTACATGAAGCGGGATCCGGAGGATTATTCAAAAGCCCTCGCTGTCGATATGATCGCTCCGGAGGGTCACGGCGAGATAATCGGCGGATCGCAGCGTGAGGACGACCTCGAAGAGATCGAGAAGCGTCTCGATGAGCATAATCTTCCGAGGAAGTATTTTGAATGGTATCTCGACCTGCGGAGGTACGGTAGTGTCCCGCACTCCGGGTTCGGATTGGGACTGGAACGTACTGTTGGGTGGATATGCGGCACGAAACATATCCGCGAGACCATCCTTTTCCCGAGGATGATGCATAGGTTGGAACCTTAAAAGGATTTAGGAGGAGAAATGGTGAAAACAACTGATGAAATCAGGTTACGTCATTTGAAAATCATTAATTTCAAGGCAATTGATTCACTTGAACTTGATTTTCCTGAACCGCTTATGTCTAATGATCCGGATATCCTTGTCATTGGCAGCAAAAATGGTGTAGGAAAAACCTCAGTATTAGAAGCATGTTCACTACTTTTCCTTGCGATTGTTGGTGATAACGAAGCATTTGAAAAAATACATCAGTCAGAGGTCCCAGTTGACATCTATGATTTATTAATTCGTGCGGGGAAGCAACAAGCTATAATCGAGGGAACGTTTGAAAATAAGTTTGGTGAAGCGAAAGTAAAAGTTATTCTAAATCAAAGTAAAAGATATAATATTAAAGAGAATATCAAGACGAAGATTAATTTTAGAATGGGTTACGTTTTTTCTCCAGAGACAGCAAGAAAGCTCTTTTTATTGCCGTTTCTTGGATTAAGCGTTTCTCCAATGATGTTGTCACCTTTTCTTTACTTTCATAGCTATCGTAAAACAAGAGAAGGAGATCCGGAGCTTAAAGATATTGTAGATAGTATACAGGTATACCCGAGAAGAGGTTCAGGCACTCCAGCGTTTCTTCTTTCCGATTTTAAGGATGAACTCGTCAGATTGATAATGAGTAATAAGGACGTGTATGAGGATATGGATGTTGATGAGGCAAAAGCAGGGCTGGATAAATTAAATGAATTAGTAAAATACTATACGGGAGGGAGAATATCTGAAAAACTAAGACCAACACCTGAAAATAAGATGGGCATTCGCATAATAGATCCAGGCAGTGACGAATCCTTTCCATTTTATGAATCCTATCCCTTTGATGGTCTCAGTTCCGGGCAAAAGGAGATGATTACCACTCTATTCACGATCTGGTGGCATACCAGGGTTCATCCGGGCATCATCCTCATAGATGAACCTGAGCTTCATATGAACGCAGAGTGGCATCGGATGTTTATCAATCAACTACACGAGCTTGCACCACAGAATCAATACATAATCTCAACTCATTCCGAGGATATTGTCAGCGCTGTGGATAAGGAGCATCGTGTAATACTACGCCAAACGAGAGATAACGATAATGATTAGGGCAGAGACAATTGTACGATCAGGTGAGTATAAACAATCCTCAGAGCACACCCTTTTTGTCGAAGGAATAGAGACCAGTTTAGACACGAAAGTAATAGAGAAATTGCTTCATGAAAGGATACGAGTTAAACCATTTGGACCGTCTTCTCATATAGCTGCAGCAGCGAGAGCTCTGGTAAAAGAGCATCCCAATTACTATTTTCTTATAGACAGAGATCACTACGATGATAATTACATCCAGAAGCGCTGGGATCGTTTCCCTGATCCTGATGAAGCGAACCTTCTCGTTTGGTTTCGGCGTGAACTTGAAAATTATTTCATTATTCCGGAATATTTGTTGAAATCGCAATACCTGGTCAAGAGTGAGGATGAGTTACGAGCTTTGATACTAAAGTTAAGCAAGGAACGTTTGTTTCTTGATGCAGTAAACTTAGTTATCATCCAAATAAGGGAGGAGTTGAAGGAAAAATGGATACAGATTTTTGAAAACGTTACAGAATTCACCAGCAGACGAAATGCTATAAATAAACTCCTTAATATGCCTGAGTTTATGGAACACAAACATCGATTATCTCGGTTGATTGGATCAAAAAGATTAGAAAATCATTTCACTGCAATTTTAGAATCCCTAACGGGAGGTAAGGAATCTCTCGAATACGGTCGCGGTCATTGGCTTGAAATGCTGAAAGGTAAGAGAATTCTTCCAACTGTTATTAATGAATGTTTTAGTGTAAGAGATGCAAAAGGGAATTACCTTCAAGGTTCTGATAGAGTGAACGAAGTTGTTAAGGATTTGGTGAGAAAACCTTTGGAGGAGCAACCTGATGACTTCCAGAGGTTATATAATGTTATAAACGCCAGAATAGCCGAGTGATAACTTCCAATGACCTTCGTCCACCTCCACAACCACTCCGACTACAGCCTGCTTGACGGCGCATGTCGTCTGCCGGGACTGGTGCAGACCGCCGTCGATCAGCAAGCGCCCGCCATTGCGCTGACCGATCACGGGAATATGTTCGGAGCAATGGATTTTTATACTCGCGCCAGGAAAGCAGGGATAAAACCGATCATCGGCTGCGAACTATACATCGCTCCAAACTCCCGCTCCGAAAAACGACCTGGTCCCAGCGGCGAACAGCGATACCACCTGATCCTGCTGGCGAAGAATTATGTCGGCTATCAAAACCTTACCAAGTTGTCCAGTGAGGCATACCTCAGCGGATTTTATTACAAACCACGTATTGATAAAGAATTATTATCCGAATATCACGATGGCCTTATATGCATGTCTGCTTGTATCCAGGGTGAAATACCTCAGATATTGCTCTCAGGCAATGTGGATGAGGCGCGAAAAGAGGCTGAATTCTATCAGCAGTTATTCGGTGATGACTACTACCTGGAAATCCAACGTCATGGTATCGATGATGAAGACCGGGTGATTCCCCTGATGGCTGAACTCGCCCGCGAGATGGGAATCAAGCTGGTGGCGACCAATGATGCTCATTACCTGAAACGTGAACATGCCAGTACGCATGACGTTCTGCTCTGTATCGGTACTCAAAAACGCGTGGATGATCCGAATCGTCTGCGCTTCCGTGGAGGTGCGGAATATTACCTGAAAACACCTGATGAAATGGCTGAGCTGTTCTCCGATTATCCTGAGGCAATATCTGTAACACTCGAAATAGCAGATAAATGCGATCTTGATATTAAGTTTGATGATCATCATTTCCCGGTTTTCGAGCTGCCGGATGCGGATCTGAACGTGGATGAATATCTAAGTCAACTGGCTCATGAAGGTCTAAAAAGACGTTTTCCCGAAGATTCGCCGGACGGCGCCGGGCAGAGGCTCGACTATGAGTTGGGAGTGATAAAACAGACCGGTTTTGCCAATTACTTCCTGATTACCGCGGATTTTGTGAAATGGGCGCTTGAACAAGAGATTCCGGTCGGACCCGGCAGGGGATCAGCCGCTGGATGTCTCGTCTCGTATTGTCTGGGTATAACCAATCTGGATCCGCTCCGCTATGATTTAATATTCGAACGATTTCTGAATCCCGATCGCGTATCTCCACCCGATATCGATATTGATTTCTCCGACGACCGCCGTGAAGAGGTGATAGGATATGTCCGTGAGAAATATGGAAAGGACAGCGTATGCAGGATCATCACCTTCGGCACAATGGCGGCGAGATCGGCAATAAGAGATGTTGCCCGAGCAATGGGACTGACCTACGGTGAGGCTGATAAGATTGCCAAACTGATTCCCGAGAGCGAAAGAGATATTACCATTAACAAGGCGCTGCAACAGGTTCCGGATCTGAAGAGATTGATAGGAACCGATCAGAGATTTAAAGAGGTGATTGAGCATGCTCTTATCATCGAAGGAGCGGTTCGACATGCCGGTAAACATGCCGCGGGTGTGTTGATCTGTCCCGGACCGACAGTCCAGTTTATTCCAGTATGCAAACAGGCGGATGAAGACGAAGTTTATACACAGTATGACATGAACTGGATAGATAAACTCGGTCTGCTCAAGATGGATTTTCTGGGACTCCAGACACTACAGGAGATAGATATCTGCTTGAAGGCATTGAAAAAACGAGGCATCGACATAGATTTCTATAAGAGGGATGAGGAGTACAATGATCCGGAAACACTGAAGCTCTTCGAAGAGGGAGATACAGTTGGGGTGTTCCAGTTTGAGTCGAGCGGGATGCGTAAGAACCTGATAAAATTGAGACCGGAATGTCTGGAAGACCTGCTCGCCATGAATGCGTTATACCGTCCGGGACCGATGCAGATGATAGATGAATACATCAACCGAAAGCATGGCAAGAGGAAAGTTAAATATGCACATCCGAAGCTCGAACCCATACTTAAAAATACCTACGGTGTAATTGTTTACCAGGAACAGGTAATCAGGATTGCTACAGATCTCGGAGGTCTTTCACTCGGTCGAGCCGATATCCTGCGGAAGGCGATGGGAAAGAAGATTAAAGAGTTGATGGTTGGATTGAAGGCAGAATTCCTCAAAGGCTGCGTTAAGAACGATATTGACAAAAAAACTGCTCAAGCCATTTTTACCGACATGGAGCAGTTTGCACAGTATGGATTTGTCAAGGCTCACGCCGCTGGATATGCCATCATTGCCTACCAGTGCGCCTACCTGAAACGGCATCATACCCCTGAATACCTGGCTGCCTGCCTGTCGGTGAGGTCTCAGAACTCCATGCAGGTAATGAAACTCTTAAATGAATGTCGTTCGCATAACATCCGTGTCCTGTCGCCCGACATTAACAAGAGTGAGAACGGTTTTACTGCCACCGAAGACGGAATACTGTTCGGACTTGCGGCGATAAAGAACATTGGAGATGTGGCAGTCAAGGCTATCCTTTCCGCCAGATCGGAAGTGGGCTCTTTTCATACTTTCCATCAATTTCTCGAATCTGTCGATTTAAGAGTTATTAATAAAAAAATCGTCGAAAGTCTGATCGATGGTGGTGCATTCGACTCCATGGATTACAACCGCGCCACCTTAATGGCTTCATTACCCGGTGCGGTAGCCTTTGCGCAGGCAATCCTGGATGAGAAACTTCGAGGTCAGAAGTCTCTGTTCGGCAGTAGAGATGATGGTGAAGAAGGTACGATGAATTTTCCTCCTCCGGAGTTGCACCAGATGGATGAGTGGAATGACGCCGATCTTTTAGCTCGTGAGAAAACCGTGTTGGGCTACTATATATCGAGGCATCCCCTTGAGCGTTACGAACGTGAAGTTAAAGGACTGGCAAAACATCAACTCGGTGACAAGGAAGATTTTAGAGATCGCACAAAAGTGAAAGTGTGTATCGTTCTATCAGCTGTTGATTTCAGGACAACCAGAGATGGCAAGCCGATGGCTAATCTGCTTATAGAGGATATGTCAGGATCGATTGAGGCTTTGATATTCGATCCTGCGGTCGAGAAATACCGGCATCTGCTGCAACCGGATATGACGCTTGGAATAACCGGGCGCATCTCTCGTCGTGATCCCACAGAAGAGACCATGTTGATAGTTGAAGAGGTTGTTGATCTGTCTCAAGCCGCTGAAAAATGGGGAAGTGCTCTGCAAATTGAAATACCGAGTGATCATGTTACCGTTCCGATGATGGAGAAATTGACAGGTTTATTTGAAAGCAATCCCGGGCAGTGTATAATCTATATAGACGTCTCCTATGAGGGTGGGAAATCGCGGAAGTTTAAGCTGGACAGGTTCAAAGTAAAGCCCGTGCCTGAGATGTTGAGCAGGCTCTCCGAGCTTGTCGGTGAGAATCGGGTGAAGTTACAGAGGTAGAGTTTTCAACATCCTGATGTATCGATATTCAAAAAATGGAGTACTATAATAATGAGAGTAGTTGTGCAGAGAGTATCCCGTGCAGCAGTTAAAGTTGAGGATCACACAGTTGGTAGAATTGACCGAGGTTTATTGGTTCTGGTTGGTTTCACGCACGGTGACGGGGAAGTGGAACTCGTCTGGATGGCGAGAAAATTGTCAGGATTGAGAATATTCGAGGATGAAGAAGGCAAGATGAACCTGTCACTGGAGGATATTCACGGTTCAGCGCTGGTGGTGCCTCAGTTTACTCTATATGCAAATATCAGCAAAGGTCGGAGACCTGCCTTCATAGATGCGGCCGAACCGGAACGTGCTGATACTCTCTACAATCGGTTTTGTGAACTGCTTGCAGCTGAAGGGATTCATATAGAGAGGGGTGTTTTCGGCGCCAGGATGGATGTTGAGCTGGTCAACGATGGTCCGGTGACAATTATTGCTGAGAAATAATTTGGTTTGTTGATGCATTTAATTATGAGGGTATTAACTTAGTAGCGATAAAAGTCAATCTGTTCGAGAATAGCGGTTTTTACCTCACTGCCTGCTGGCAGACGCCCCCGTCTGCCAGAAATAACAACAACTTGGCTGGAAGACGAGGGCGTCTTCCAGCGGA